>JBJEYK010000266.1:10556-14314 GCA_051886775.1 Candidatus Ventricola sp.
GTGTCCGCGGACAGGTCGCTGACCGCCTGCGCCATCCAGTCATACCCCGGATAGGCGAGGGGAGAGAAGACGACCGCGGCAGTATAGGACAGCAGGCTCACCAGCCCCAGAAAGCCCAGATTGCGCGCCAGCTTTTCATTCATGCCCGGCACCTCCTAGGTTTTCACGGCACCACCGGATTGGCGCGGCCAGATTCTTCAGGCTGACCCGGCTGCCGCCGTGCTGCATCCATTCCAACAGATCGTTCTCCTCAGGCGTTCGGTCCGCCTTTGCCGCCAGCTTTTTTGCCATGCTGCCGGTGTTCGATGTGTAAACAACTGCCTGAATCATAGGCTTTTCCTCCTCATTCTTCTGCCGGTTCCCCGCTGAAGAGCCGATAGAACAGCCGCACATGCCTTTCCAGCGTGTCCATGATGTCCTGCTCCTTTTCCGGGTGGCGGTCGCATTCCCCCAGAAGGAGCAGAATCGGCGCATCGTACATCAGGGCGAGCAGCTCCGGATTCTCGCTGCGCATCACGCCTGCCGCGATCATCCGCCGAAACAGCCCCTCATGGTATTGCTGAATCTGCGCCACATACCGCTGGGAATACAGCGCCGACAGCTCCGGCGAGCGGAACTGCTCGATGGTCACCATTCGCCGGAACTGGCTGACAAATTCGTCATGGAGGGAGTAGGCGATCAGGGAGCGCACCTTCTCCACCAGCGCATCCGCGGTGATGGCGCGGAACACCGACAAGTCCTGCCCGGAATCCCCCAGATGGACGGAAATGGAATCCGTGAATTCCCCGTACCGCCTTGCCGTCTCCTTAAAAATCGCGTCAAAGATGTCCTGCTTGCCCTTGTAATGCTTGTACAGGGAAGGCGCCCTGATGCCCACAGCGTCCGCAATCTGCTCGACGCTCACGGCGTCGTACCCCTTCTGCGAAAACAGGCGAAGAGCTTCCAGCAGGATTTTCTGTTTGGTATGCATGGAGATCCCCTCTCTTGGTCTGCTAATGATCATTAGCCATTATACGCTAATGATCATTAGCTGTCAAGCGGGTTTTGACAACATTTCTCTGATCCGAATGACAACCGTTTCTGATGCGGAAATCCAGACAGACAAAAGGCGTGACGATGCCGGTCACGCCTTTTGGCGAAGGAAGAAACAGAAAATCGGGAACCGATTTCCATCGATTCCCGACAGGCGGTCATTTTTCAGGGACAGGCGGCGGACAAATGCGCTTTGCTTTTCGTGTGCTATCCATTCTTCTTTCGCTCCGCCAGCCGGTTGAAGGCAAGCAGCGCGCCCGTCGTCAGCAGCACGCACAGCACGGCCATCGCCATGCCGAGCGAAACGCTGCCCTGCTCAAATTCCCGGTTGATGTAGGTGGAAACGACGAGCGTGTTGGGCGGCGCGATCAGGCTGGCCGTTACCAGCTCGCGGAAGGCGATGATGAAGATCATCATCCAGCCCGCGAGGATGCCGCGGGCAATCATCGGCAGCGTGATCCTGCGAAATACATAGACGGGCGATCCGCCGAACACGCGCCCGGCCTGCAGGAGGCTGTCGCTGATCTGCGTGAACGCAGAGGTGACATACTGCACGGTGTAGGGCAGATACAGCACGACATAGGCCAGCACCATGATGCCCAGCGTGTTGTACAGCGGAACCGCTTTGTATATCGCGTTGTAGAAGAGCATAATGCCGATGACCAGCACAATGCCCGGCAGCATCTCCGGCAGCAGGCTGATGCCCTCAATCGCGTTCTTCAAAAAGCCCTTCGCCCGCCGCGCGGCGACGACGACGGCTGTGCCCAGCACGGAGCAGAGGGTTGCCGAGGAGGCCGCCAGAAAGAGGCTGTTGCCGATGGCGGCGAGGGCCTTGGGGGTCGTCAGCAGCTCTTTGTAGTGCTGAAGCGTGAAGTTCCCCGCGGCAAGGCCGTAGCCGCGCAGCCGGATGAGCGAGGTGGCAATGATGGAGAAGTACGGCACGCCGATAGAGACGAGCACCACCAGCGCAATCCATGCCCACGCGAGCACAAGGCCAGCGGGAGAAAGGGTTGTCCGTGCGGGGCGGGTGCCCTTGCCGGTGACCAGGCTGTAGCTTGTGCGCGCGGTGATGTGGTTTTGCAGGAGCCACATGACCATGCAGATGCAGATGAGGATGGAGGAAAGGCTCGCCGAGCGCCCGAAGTCGATCGGCGACGTCGTGGAATAGCGGTGGATGTCCGTGGTGAACACGTCAAAGCCGATGCGCCGCCCCAGCGTGTACGGCGTGCCATACTCCGAAAGCGTCTTGACGAAGACGAGCAGCGCGCCGATGGCATAGTTGCCGGTCAGCAGCGGGGCCAGAATCCTGCGCAGCCGCTGGCCCGGACGCGCGCCGAAGACCGCGCCGCTCTCCTCGAGGCTGGCGGGGATGCTCAGCAGGGCGTTTTTCAGCATCGTCATCAGGAACGGAAAGACGTGCAGGCTCATGACCAGCGAAAGGCCGCCGAAGCAGAAGAACCCCTCCGACCATCTTCCTGTGAACGGGAAGAGCTGCTGGAACAGGCCGCGCTTCTGCATGAACAGAATCCAGCCCATCGAGGCGATGTACGGCGGCGTCATGAAGGGAATCATGAACACGATGTCCAGCCAGGCGTGGCGGGCGAGCTGCGTGCGGGCGAGCAGGAACGCCGTCGGCAGCGCGATTGCACTGGAAAGCAGCACGACGCACAGGCCGAGCAGGAGCGAGTTGAGGATGGTGCGGACGTTGCGGGCATCGGCAATCGTCGCAAAGGCCCGATGCAGGTCAAGGCGGCCATCGGTGATGACCGCCTTGGCAAATACCGTGAGCAGGGGACAGAGAATCAGAATGGCCAGAAGCGCCAGGAGCAGCGCAAGGGGCCAATTCCTTTTCCAGTCAGACTGTTTCATGGTGCCTCCGCTTATTTCTGGCAGAGCGCGTTGAGTTTCGCGGCCGTATCGGAGGCGACGCCCATCATGGCGTTCCAGTCTGTCGCAAGCTGCGGGATGTCCGCCAGATTGCTGCGATTCTCGCACTTCACATCGCTGCGCCCCGGGAGCAGGAAGGCGTCGGCCACCAGCGCCTGCGCCTCATCGCTGAAGAGGAAATCGACGAACGCCTTGGCGTTGTCCATCTCCGGCGCGGTCTTGAGAATCATCGCCGGGCGGGGATTGACCACCGTGCCGGAGGCCGGATAGTAGATGTTCAGCGGTTCGCCCTTCTTCATGGAGGAATAGGCGTTGTAATCGACACCCGCGATCAGGATGCCCTTTTCGCCGGTGGTCACAGCCTCAAGCGCGGCCTTGTTCGCGCCCGGCACGCTCAAGCCGTTGCCGGCCCATGCTTCCATGATGCTGCCGCCATCCGCCATGCCGGTCACAAGCCCCGCGAGGAAATCCTTGCAGGAACCGGATTTCTCCGGGTCGGGAATGGCGATGTCGTCCTGATACGCGCTGCCTGCGAGCTCCGCCCAGTCGGCGTTCAGCTCGGGATAGATGGTGGTGTTGTAGATCACGCCGACCGCGGAAGCGCTGTAGCCAAAGAGCGTGCTGTCCTCGTCGATCCAGCCGGCGTTGATCTGCTCCGCGCCGTCAGGTGTATAGCTGATCAGCTTGTCCTGCGCCTTCATGCTCAGGCCGTCCGACCAGGAGGCGAGAATGACGACGTCCGCGATGGGATTGGCGGCCTCGGCCTCAAGGCGCGCCAGAATTTCGCCGGTTGTGCCCTGGAACTGCTCGACCTCGATGCCGGTCTTTTCGGTGAAGGC
>JBJEYK010000266.1:14414-18533 GCA_051886775.1 Candidatus Ventricola sp.
CGCCGGTTGTGCCCTGGAACTGCTCGACCTCGATGCCGGTCTTTTCGGTGAAGGCAGCGGCCAGCTTGTCGGCAAGGCCCGCCGGGCTGGGCATGTAGACGGTCACCTTGCCCTCGGCGCCCGCGCAGGCAGCCATGCCAAGGCACAGGCAGACGGCAAGAAACAGGGAAACGATGCTCTTTTTCATACGACTCAAGCCTCTTTCTTTTCGCATGTGATGATGTTTCGGGGATCTATGTAAACGGACAGCTTTTCGCCGGGCGCGATTCTGCGTTTGCAGCGAAGCGTCCACGGATGGCCTTGATAGGGGACGATGACCTCGTAGGCGTCGCCCAGATACTGCACACTGCTCACCGGGAGATCGTAGCGCACCGCGCCGGGCACGGCGGTCTCGGAGGCGGCCTCCGGGCGGAACAGCGTGGTCTCGCTCAGCCAGTCCGATTTGCCGACGAACCGCGCGACAAACGGCGTCGCGGGGTGATGATAGATGGCTTCCGGCGTGTCGTACTGCTCCACGCGGCCATCCCGGAGGACGGCGATCCGGTCGCTCATGCTCATCGCCTCCGTCTGGTCGTGGGTTACAAACACGGAGGTGATGCCCAGCTGCGCAGCCAGCTCCTTGAGCTCGTGGCGCATTTCCTCCCGGAGCAGCGCATCCAGCGCGGAGAGCGGCTCGTCAAACAGGATGCACTGGGGCTTCACCGCGATGGCTCTGGCAAAGGCGACGCGCTGCTGCTGCCCGCCGGAGAGCTGATGCGGATAGCGCGCAGCCAGATCGCCCAGCCGGACGGTGTGCAGCGCCTGCATCACCCGCTCTTTGAGATGCTCCGTATCCTTTCTGGCGCGCAGGCCGAAGGCGACGTTTTCATAGACCGTCATGTGCGGCCAGAGGGCAAAATCCTGAAAGACGAAGCCGAGCGCCCGCTTTTCCGGCGGCAGATTCACGCCTGTACTCGCGGAAAATACACAGCGGTCGTCAAGCCAGATTTCCCCTTCATCGGGCGTTTCCAGTCCCGCCATCATGCGCAGCAGCGTCGTTTTGCCGCAGCCGGACGGGCCAAGCAGCGTGGTGAAGCTGCCGCTTCTGATGGTCATGGTCAGCGGAAAAATGACCTGCCTGCCGCTAAAGCGCTTGGAGATTTGAATCAATCGGATTTCCATGGTGTTCCTCTTTCTTCTTAATGAACAGAGTATACCGCCATCCGGGAATGCCTGCTATCAGAAAACGGTTAATTCGGTGTGCCGGTTGTGTAAAGTTTTCGGAAGGAATGATGGACGAGCATCCGTCGGTGCTCAGTTGTGGCGCGCTGTATGGCGGTTTTCCTTCCGGCGACGGCGCTCATCCGCTTTTCATGGCTCATGCGCGAGCACCTATAAAACGGACACAACCCGCTGCAAAATCCCCCTATATGCAGCGGGCTTTTTCCTGTACAATACAGAGGCAGGCCGGGGAAAGCTCCGGACCTTGATGACGGAAGGGAGAAAGTGATGATGGAAAAGAAATCGTATCGGGAGATTATCCTTGTTGTTCTGAAGGCGATGACCGTGGCCATGGGGGTTGCGGTTGTGGCGCTGTCCTGCATGGGAAGCCTGGAGTCGCAGACCGCCGTTTTGCTGCTGGGCATCGGTCTTGCCTGCGCGGGCGTCGCCCTGCTGGGCGAGTGATCATGGACGGGATGGACAGGGGGGAGGCCGTATGGAAGGCGTGATCGTGTTCCTTCGCGCGGCGCTGCCGTGGCTGAGCGTCGGGCTGCTGTATGCCATTCTGTTTGCCATCAGGGCGGGCATGAAAAAGAAGGAGGCGCAGATCGCTGATTGCAGCGCCGAGGGCATGAGCCTGGGCATTGGTCTGGGGCTGTGCCTTGAAGTGCCCTTTGGAAACAACAGCGGCATCGGTATCGCCATCGGCATGCTGATCGGGATGGCCATCGGGATCTGCATCAGAAGGAATTCCTGCGCAGCAGCTGGGGACAAGGCGTAGGAAAAACGGCCAAAAGCGCACTTCGCGCTCGGGAAAGGGGAAATCAGCCGTGAAAAACGGGAAAAAGGATCGCCTTGCGGTCTATCTGCTCTGGGCCTTCGGGATCGCGTGGGCCCTGCAAATCGCTGCGGGGCTGATGTTTCGCTCCGGGGCCGCTCTGGCCTATACGGCGCTGCTGGCCATGTCCATGTTTGCGCCGCTGCTTGCGGCTGTTTTGTCCGGCGCCGGGATCGGGGGCATGGGCTGGAGGCCCCGCATCAAAGGAAATATCGGCTGGATCATGGGCGCATGGTTTGTCCCGGCCATCCTGGGCACCCTGGGCGCTGCGCTGTATTTCCTGATGGTGCCGGATGCGCTGGACACATCGCTTTCGTATATCACCCATGCGCTCGGCACAGAGGGCATCCGGCAGATGGAAAGCAGCGGCATGTCGGTTCAGCAGTATGCCCTCATCAGCTGTGCGGCAGCCCTGACCTATGCGCCCTGGATGAATATGCTCTTTGCCATCGGAGAGGAAGCCGGTTGGCGCGGCGTCATGTATCCCGCGCTGAAGGGCCGGTGGGGCGCGCTGAAGGGCAGACTGGCTGGCGGAGTCATTTGGGGCGTCTGGCACTGGCCGATCATGCTGCTGGCGGGCTATGAATACGGCACCTCCTATTGGGGCGCGCCGGTCACAGGCCCGCTGCTGTTCTTGATGATTGCCACTTCCATGGGCATTGTGCTGGATTTCTTCTATGAAAAAACGGGCTGCATCTGGGTTCCCGCGCTGTGCCATGGCGCGATCAACGCGTTTGCGGGCGTTCCGACGATTCTTCTGAATCCGGCATACAGCGATGGACTTTTGCTTGGGCCGCTGATGGTCGGCCTGGTGGGCGGGCTGCCGATGATTCTGCTGGCGGTCTGGATTTGCGCCAAGGACAGAAAAAAGTGGGCAAAACCGGCAGAAGAATAACAGATGGAAGCGAGGAAACAGGCGGATCAGCCTGAAGGATGAGCATGACGATGAAGACAATGATTGCAATCTGCGGACTGGATTGCGAGCAATGCGACGCCTATCTCGCAACGGTTCACGATGATCAGGCGCTGCGGGAGAGAACCGCCCGGCAGTGGTCGGAGCTGAATCATGTGCCGATTCTGCCGGAGCAGATCCACTGCATGGGCTGCCGTGCGGAGGGCGTCAAGACGGTGTTCTGCGACAGCCTGTGCGAAATCCGCCGTTGCGCGCTGATGCGGGGCATTGAAACCTGCGGTGACTGCGGGGAGCTGGAGACATGCGGGACGGTCGGAGCGATTCATGTGAGCAACCCGGAGGCGCTGGGGCGTCTGAAGGGATAAACGATGTCTCCCTTTTATTCTTGTGTTGAGTTGATTTTCCCGGCGAATCAGCCTGTTCAGAACGGGCCGGAGGCGGTACAATAGGCATCAAGGGGGGATGGCTGTGCTGCGGATGGAAATCGCGCTGTTTCTGGTGCTGGCCTTTGTAGCCTGCATGTATTTTTCCGCCGACAAGGAGCGGACGGCGCTGCACAGAACCTTTGCCGCGCTGCTGGCTGCCGCGCTGATTCATCTGGCGCTGGACGGCGTGACCGTCTATACGGTGAATCATCTGGACACGGTGCCGCAGCTTGTGAACGACGCCGTTCACCGGCTGTTCCTGGGCAGCATGGTGCTGGTGATCTATCTGTTCTATCAGTATATCGCCATTCTGGTGGAGGAGGAGACGGGCAGGCCCCGTCGGCTGGACGGGCCCGCGAAGGTCTTTCTGGCGGCGGCGGAGCTTTGCAATTTCCTGCTGCCGATCTCCTACACGGTGACTCCGGAGGGCAACTATTCCTCCGGCCCGTACATGCTGGTGCCCTACTGTGGCGTGGCGTTCTATCTGCTGCTGTGCGCCGGGCTGCTGGCGGCCAACTGGAGGCAGATCGACACCAAACGAAAGCGCGCCATCGGCTCGGCGCTGCTCATCGAGGTGACGGTCTGCGCCCTGCAGGGGCTGCGCCACACGTGGCTCATCAGCGGCATGGGCATCACGCTGATGACGCTGTCGTTCTACCTGACGCTGGAAAACCCGGACATCCTGCGCGCGGAGCTGACGGAGCAGAAGATGTCCATGCTGTACCTGAAAAGTCAGGTGAATC
>JBJEYK010000267.1:0-1541 GCA_051886775.1 Candidatus Ventricola sp.
CCGGCATGCTGCTGGCGATGAACCTGCCCTCCACCGTGCCGTACTGGATGCCGGTGATCGGCAGCGTCATCGCGATCCTGCTGGTCAAGATGATCTTTGGCGGCATTGGCCAGAACTTCATGAACCCGGCGCTGGCCGCCCGCGCGATCCTCGCGCTGTCCTGGGCCAGCCTGATGAACACGTTTGCGACGCCTGCCTTTGGCAACCTCGCGGGCGTGGACACCGTCGCCTCCGCCACGCCGATCGCGGGCGGCAGCTACACCCTGGCGCAGCTGATGCTGGGCAATATTCCCGGCACCCTCGGCGAGACCTGCAAGCTCGCCCTGCTCATCGGCGCGGCCTATCTGCTCGTCCGCCGCGTGATCTCCTGGCACATTCCGGCGGCGTTCATCGGCTCCTTTGCTGTGTGCTGCCTGATCTGGTCGGGCTTTGACGTGCATGCCACGCTCTATCAGGTGCTCTCCGGCGGCCTGATCCTGGGCGCGTTCTTCATGGCGACGGATTACTCGTCTTCTCCTGCGACCAACAAGGGCAAGCTGATCTTCGGCCTGGGCTGCGGCCTGCTGCTGTTCTGGTTCCGCTGCTGCAAGAAGACGCCTGCGGAATGGTGCTCGTTCGCCATCCTGCTGATGAACGTCGTGTCTCCGCTGATCGAGCGCGTGACCGGCACCAAGAGCTTTGGGGAGGTTAAGAAGTAATGGGTGATATTTTCAAGCTCGCGCTTCGTCTCTTCGTCTTCGCGCTCGTGGCTGCCGTGCTGCTGGCGATGACCAACGAAGTGACCAAGGGGCCGATTGAGAAGCAGAGGATTGCCTCGCAGCTGGCGGCGCTCAATACCGTGCTGCCCGGATGCGAATATAATGAAGTCAAAGAGCCGGAGGGCCTGGCGGAGGGCAGTGTGATTTCGCAGCTGTTTACCGCGACGGATGCCGCCGGCGAGCTCAAGGGCTACGCCCTGGTGGCGAACCCGCAGGGCTATGGCGGCCCGATTCCGATCACGCTGGGCGTGAGCACGGAGGGCTGCGTGACGCAGGTGTACGTCGGCGCGCTGCAGGAGACCGCTGGTCTGGGCACGCGTGTGGGCGAGGCGGAGTTCAAGGATCAGTTCATTGCCATCGCGGCTGATCCGGATACCCTGCACGACGACGTCGACACCATCGGCGGCGCGACGATCTCCTCTACGGCGTTCGTGAACGCGGTGTCCGAGATGCTGACCTACACCAAGGGTACGCTGGGCATCGAGCCGAAGGCCGGCGACAAGGAAGCGATCCTCGCGGCGGCTGCGGCTGCCTCCGGCGACGCCGAGCCTGTCGTGACCACCGGCACCTACGACGTGACCGGCTTTGGCCCGATGAAGGTGGAGATTGCGGTGGACGACGCGGGCAAGATCGTGTCCGTGGCTGTCACCGAGCACAACGAGACGCCGGGCTTCGGCGCTGACCTGATTGCCGATACCGCCGTGTTCGACGCGCTGGTCGGCCAGGACATCGCCAGCGCGCAGATCGACGTGAAGAGCGGCGTGACGCTGACGAGCAACGCCA
>JBJEYK010000267.1:1641-18402 GCA_051886775.1 Candidatus Ventricola sp.
ACGAGACGCCAGGCTTCGGCGCTGACCTGATTGCCGACACCGCCGTGTTCGACGCCCTGGTCGGCCAGGACATCGCCAGCGCGCAGATCGACGTGAAGAGCGGCGTGACCCTGACAAGCAACGGCATCAACAGCGCGCTCAAGGCTGCTGCTGCGGACGCTCCGGCTGCCGAGGCTCCTGCCGAGGAGCCTGCTGCGGCGCAGACCGAGGCGAAGGTCTACGACGCGCAGGGCTTCCAGCCGATGAAGGTCGAAATCGCGGTGGACGACGCGGGCAAGATCGTGTCCGTGGCCGTCACCGAGCACAACGAGACGCCGGGCTTCGGCGCTGACCTGATTGCCGACACCGCCGTGTTCGACGCCCTGGTCGGCCAGGACATCGCCAGCGCGCAGATCGACGTGAAGAGCGGCGTGACCCTGACAAGCAACGGCATCAACAGCGCGCTCAAGGCTGCTGCTGCGGACGCTCCGGCTGCCGTGACGGCGACGCCCGCGCCCTCGGGTAAGGCGACCATCTATGAGGTCATCGTCAAGGGCATCAGCAAGCACCCCTTCACGCTGGATGTGACGGTGGACGAGTCCGGCACGATCATCGCGGCGACCTGTCCATCCCACACCGAGACGGAGGGCAGGGGCGCAACCGTGCTGACCGACGAAGCGCTCAGCGTGCTGGTGGGGCAGAAGATCGCCGATGCCGAATTCGACATCAAGAGCGGCGTGACCGTGACGAGCACGGCGATCAACAACGCGCTGGCGATCATCGCCGCGCATGTGGACTAAGGAGGTGCAGTCTATGAAGCAGCTTCGCAAAATCTTCATGAACGGCATCATTGACGAGAACCCCACGTTCCGCATGGTGCTGGGCATGTGTCCGACGCTGGCCATCACGACTGCCGTGAGCAACGGCATCGGCATGGGCCTGGCGACGACGTTCGTCCTTGTCTTCTCCAATCTGGTCATCTCCCTGCTGCGCAAGGCGATCCCGGATGAGATTCGCATTCCCGCGTTTATCGTCGTCATTGCGACGTTCGTGACCATCGTGCAGCTGTTCGTCAAGGCATTCGTGCCTGCGCTGGATGCTGCACTGGGCGTGTTCATCCCGCTGATCGTCGTCAACTGCATCATCTTCGGCCGTGCGGAGGCGTTCGCCTTCAAAAACAAGCCGATTCCCGCGATTGTTGACGGCCTGGGCATGGGCATGGGCTTCACCATTGCCATCACGCTGATCTGCGCCGTGCGCGAGCTGTTCGGCGCGGGCACGCTGCTGGGCGTCCAGGTGATGCCGGCGGGCTATCTGCCGATGGACCTGCTGGTCAAGCCGGCGGGCGGCTTCATCGTCCTTGGCCTGATGATGGCGCTGATGAACAAGCTGCTGCCCAAGAAGGCGTAAGGAGGAAAGACGATGAATGCAATTCTTACGATTCTGATTGGCTCCATCTTCGTCAACAACTTCGCGATGTCCCGCTTCTATGGTATCTGCCCGTTCCTGGGCGTCTCCAAGAAGCTGGAGACGGCGTTTGGCATGGGCATGGCGGTTACCTTCGTCATGGCGATGGCCTCCCTGGTCGCGTACATGATCAACGCCTTCCTGCTGGTACCGCTGGAGCTGGAGTATCTCCAGACGATCGCGTTCATTCTGGTCATCGCGGTGCTGGTCCAGATCGTCGAGATGGTGCTCAAAAAGATGATGCCTGCGCTGTATCAGGCGCTGGGCGTCTATCTGCCGCTGATCACCACCAACTGCGCCGTGCTCGGCGTGGCGCAGCTCAACGTCACCGAGGGCTACAACCTGATCCTGTCCGTCATCAACGGCGCGGCCTCCGCGCTGGGCTATACGCTGGCGATTTGCCTGTTCGCCGGCATCCGCGAGCGCCTGGCGGTGGGCAACATGCCCAAGTGGATGGAGGGCTTCACCGGCGCGCTGATCACCGCCGGCCTGATGGCCGTCGCGTTCAACGGCTTCAACGGACTGATTTAAGCAAAGAGCGAGGGAGGAACTGAAGTGGATATTATTGCGATTCTTACCGCCGCGCTCGTAATCAGTGTTCTGGGCCTGGTGTTCGGCGCGCTGCTGGGCGTGACGGGCCGTGTCTTCGCGGTTCCGTCCAACCCGAAGGTCGAGGCGCTACGTGCCTGCCTGCCGGGCGCGAACTGCGGCGCTTGCGGCTATCCGGGCTGCGACGGCTACGCCTCCGCGGTAGCGGAGGGCAAGGCCGAAGTTGGCGCATGTGCCGTCGGCGGTGCAAAGTGCACCGCGCAGATGGCCGAAATCATGGGCGTCGCCGCGAATTCCTCTGTGCGCATGGTGGCAACCGTCGCCTGCCAGGGCCACAGCGATCACTGCGCTGAGAAGAACTACCAGGGCATCAGCGACTGCGTTGCAGCCTCTCTGGTCAACAACGGCACCAAGGCCTGCCCGTACGCCTGCCTGGGGCTGGGTACCTGCGAGCGCGCCTGCCCGTTCGATGCGATCCACGTCGACCCGGCGAAGAAGATCGCCGTGGTGGACAAGGAGAAGTGCCAGGGCTGCAAGAAGTGCGTGGCAGCCTGCCCGCAGCATGTGCTGAGCATGCAGCCGGCTGATCGCATCGTGACCGTCGGCTGCCATAACCCGGAGAAGGGCATGGCGCTCAAGGAGAAGTGCGACAACGCCTGCGTGGGCTGCGAGGCCTGCGTGAAGTCCTGCAACTTCGGCGCGCTGACCATGGAAAACGGCGTGCCCAAGGTCGATTACGAGAAGTGCGTGGGCTGCATGGCGTGCGCCGACGCTTGCCCGACCGGCGCGATGCAGGCGAACTTCGAGGAGCGTAAGGAAGCCTACATCGATCCCGAGAAGTGCGTGGGCTGCACGCTGTGTACCAAGCAGTGCAAGTTCGACGCGATCGAGGGCGCGCTCAAGCAGAAGCACAAGGTGCTCGGTGCGTGCACGGGCTGCGGCGCCTGCGCTGCAAAGTGCACGAAAAAGGCCATCACCATGCGCGACCGCCGCGCGCCGCGCAACAAGATGGACAAGGTGAAGAAGGCCCCGGCTGCTCCGGCAGCCAAGCCGGCCGCACCCGCCCAGAAGTAAACAGCATCCCGGGGGAGGAATGGCGAGCGCCGTTCCTCCTCCTTCATATTTTCCGGACAGAATTGGAAAAAGCCGCGTGATTTGCAGGCGCTTCTCTTGATTTCGGCAGGCTGTGCGGGTATAATGGGGAGGAATACGATACAAGGCGGTGTTTACAATGATCGATTTCAAGGCGATTCAGGCAGCGGATCCAGAGCTGTGCGCAGCCATGCGCGATGAGCTGACCCGTCAGCGCGAGCATATCGAGCTGATCGCGTCGGAGAACTTCGTCAGCAACGCGGTACTCGCCGCGATGGGCTCCCATCTGACCAATAAATATGCCGAGGGTTACCCGGGCAAGCGCTATTATGGCGGCTGCCAGTATGTCGACGTGGTGGAGAACCTCGCGCGCGATCGCGCCAAGCAGCTCTTCGGCGCGGAGCATGCCAACGTGCAGCCGCATTCCGGCGCGCAGGCCAATATGGCGGTGTACTTCGCGATGCTCAATCCGGGCGACACGGTGATGGGCATGAACCTGTCTCACGGCGGCCATCTGACGCACGGCAGCCCGGTCAACATGTCCGGCAAGTACTTCAACTTCGTGCCCTACGGCGTGACGGACGACGAGGAGGTCATCGACTACGACGCGCTGGAGCGTCAGGCGCTCGAGGTGAAGCCCAAGCTGATCGTCGCGGGTGCGTCCGCCTATCCGCGCGTCATCGACTTTGCCCGCCTGCGCGAGATTGCGGACAAGGCCGGCTGTCTGCTGATGGTGGACATGGCGCACATTGCGGGGCTGGTCGCCGCGGGCGAGCATCCAAGCCCAGTGCCATACGCCGATTTTGTGACCACCACCACGCATAAGACGCTGCGCGGCCCGCGCGGCGGCATGATCCTGTGCAAGGAGCAGTACGCCAAGGCCATCGACAAGGCCATCTTCCCCGGCACGCAGGGCGGCCCGCTGGAGCATGTAATCGCCGGCAAGGCGGTCTGCTTCAAGGAAGCGCTCAGCGACGAGTTCAAGGCCTATCAGCACCAGATCGTGCTCAATGCCCGCGCGATGGCGGAGCAGTTCACCCGCGAGGGCATTCGCCTCGTGTCCGGCGGCACGGACAATCACCTGATGCTGCTCGACCTGACCGGCACCAGCGTGACCGGCAAGGCGCTCGAGGCGCTGCTGGGCCAGGCGAACATCACCGTCAACAAGAATACCATCCCGAAGGAGACGCTCAGCCCGTTTGTGACGAGCGGTGTGCGCATCGGCACGCCCGCCGTCACCAGCCGCGGCATGAGGGAGGCGGAGATGGTCGAGATCGCTAAGCTGATCGCGCGGGTCATCCGCGAGGGCGAGGCCTGCATCGAGCCTGTGAAGCAGCAGGTGCTGGCGCTGTGCGCGCGCTTCCCGCTGTATGAGGGCTGCGTGAACGATTGACTTTTCTGGCGTGCGGGGGAAAGCCTGCACGCCTTTCTCTGTGCTGCGGCAGCATCGGATGAAGTTTATGGTTGACAGATCGGCAGGCAGAGAGTAAACTGATTATGATTGAGGGCATATCGGCAAAGGGGTGCGAACGCGTTGGTGTATCTGGATCATGCGGCGACGACGCCGGTGCGGCCGGAAGCGCTCAGCGCCATGCTGCCGTACTTTGACGTGCTGTTCGCCAACGGGAGCAGCCTGTATGCCGCCGGGAGGGAGGCGCGTCTGGCCATCGATCGCGCGCGAAGCGAGGTCGCCGGAGCGATCGGTGTGCAGCCGGGCGAGGTCATCTTCACCTCCGGCGGATCGGAGGCGGACAATTGGGCCATCCTGGGGATGGCGCGCGCCTTCCCGGAGAAAAAGCACATCGTCACCACGCGCATCGAGCACCATGCGGTGCTGCGCACCTGCCAGGCACTGGAGCGCCGCGGCTTCGATGTAACATATCTGGACGTGGACGCACGGGGCCGCGTGGTGCCTCAGGACGTGGTGGATGCGCTGCGGGCGGATACGCTGCTGGTCAGCGTCATGCTGGCGAACAACGAGATCGGCACCATCGAGCCGGTTGGCGAGATTGCCCGCATTGCCCATATGAGGGGCGTGCCTGTGCACAGCGACGCGGTGCAGGCCGTCGGGCATGTGCCAGTCGATGTCTCGCAGCTGGGGGTTGACCTGCTGTCCCTGTCCGCGCACAAGTTTTCCGGCCCCAAGGGTGTGGGCGCGCTGTACGTCCGCGCAGGGCTTCGGATGGATCCGTTGATTTTCGGCGGCGCACAGGAGCGCGGCATGCGCGCGGGCACGGAAAATACGCCGGGCATCGTGGGCATGGGCTGCGCACTGCGCCTTGCTGTGGCTGAGATGGAGGAAGCCGCGCGGCATGCTTCTCGGCTGCGAGACGTGTTGGAGCGCGAGCTTGCCGCGATGCCGGGCGTCCATGTCAATGGCGACAGGGAAAACCGCCTGCCGGGGCACCTGCATTTGACCATCGACGACGCAGACTCGTCTCTGCTGCTCATGCGTCTGGACATGGCGGGAATCGCCGCTTCGGCGGGCAGCGCCTGCACATCGGGCGCAGCGGTGCGTTCGCATGTCGTTAAGGCGCTGGGCACAGCCCGCGACCATCAGGCGGACATCCGGTTTTCTCTGGGCGCGTCGAACACGCAGGCGGATATCGACGCTGCGGTCGCGGCGATGCACCGCATTCTGAAACGATAAAAGGAGACTGTCATGATCGACGGCAACAAGGAGGGCATACGCGATTCGCTGCTTGCGCAGATGGAAACGCTGTACGACCTGGATCTCTCGGCGGACATGTTCGCCCCGGCGGAGCTGCTGGACGTGCTGGCGGCGTACACCTGCGCGATCAATCGGGAAATCAGCGTCTATATCTCGCGCAGCGGCGCGATTCTGGATATCACCATCGGCGGCCTGAACAGCGTGGAGCTCAAGGACATGCACATGCGGCGCAACACGCGTCGGCTGAGCATGGTACGCTGCATCCACACGCATCCGGGCGGCAACCCGCAG
Source organism: Candidatus Ventricola sp. (assembly GCA_051886775.1). Taxonomy (GTDB): domain Bacteria; phylum Bacillota; class Clostridia; order Christensenellales; family Aristaeellaceae; genus Ventricola. The sequence continues at coordinate 7,691 of JBJEYK010000267.1, forward strand.
CTCTCCGACGTGGACATCAGCTCGCTGCGCTCCATGCACTTCGACGCGATGGCCGCCGTCGGCGCGCAGGATGGCCGGGCGACCGGTATCCAGGCTGCATTTCTGGGGGAGATGGCCGGCGGCGTCAACAAGGTGCTGCTCACGGAGATTGTGCCGGTCAAGCGGATTCCCCAGCGCGCCTGGATGGATGCGATTGAGCGCGCCGACCGCGAGGTGCTCATCGGCGCGAGCACGAGCACACAGGAAGAAAAGGAGCGCGCATATCTCGTCGGGCTGGACAGCGAGCGCTCCCTGGAGGAGCTTGCCCGCCTGGCGGACACCGCCGGGGCGGTGGTCGTCGGCACGATGCTCCAGAAGAAGACCCGTCCCGACACTGCGACCTACATCGGCAGCGGCAAGGCGGACGAATTGTCGCTCGACTGCCAGGCCAAGGACGTCGATATCGTCATCGTGGACGATGAGCTGACCGGCGTGCAGACCCGCAATCTGGAGCAGGTGCTGCGCGGGGTCAAGGTGCTGGACCGCACGGCGCTGATCCTGGATATCTTTGCCCAGCGTGCGCAGTCACGCGAGGGGCGCCTGCAGGTGGAGCTGGCGCAGATGGCGTATCAGCTGCCGCGCCTGCTGGGGCATGGCGTATCGATGTCCCGCCTGGGCGGCGGCATCGGCACGCGCGGCCCCGGTGAAACGCGCCTGGAAATGGACAGGCGGCGCATCCGCAGGCGGATGGGCGATCTGCGTCAGGAGATCCGCGCACTGGAGGAGCAGCGCAGCCTGCGCCGCGCGCGCCGGGAAAAGAACCGCGTGCCGGTCGTCGCGCTGGTGGGCTACACCAACGCGGGCAAGTCGACGCTGCTCAATGCGCTCAGCGACGCCGGCGTGCTGGCGGAGGACAAGCTCTTCGCGACGCTCGACCCGGTTGTCCGCACGGTGAAGCTGCCGGGCGGCGGCGAATTCCTGCTGGTCGACACGGTCGGTTTTATCAGCAAGCTGCCGCACGCGCTGGTCGACGCCTTCCGCTCAACGCTGGAGGAGGCGCTTCTGGCCGATGTGCTGCTGATCGTCTCCGACGGCGCGTCGGAGGAGATGCTCCATCAGCATGATGTGGTGCTGGAGGTGCTGGCCTCGCTTGGCGCGGCGGACAAGCCGATGATCGACGTGATCAACAAGATCGATCTTTTGCAAACCCCGCCGCAGTGGCCGGGCGCGCTGCCCATCAGCGCCAGAACGGGCGAGGGCATCGACGCGCTGCTGGCGGCGATCAAGCGGCAGCTGCGCGGCGTGCAGCGCCCGCTGCGCGTCCAGGTGCCCTATGCGCAGGGAGCCGTGCTGTCGATGCTGCACGATGAGGGCGTTGTGCTATCCGAAAACTATGCCGAGGACGGCGTGCAGGTGGAGGTCATGGCCGACGAGCCGCTCTATGGCCGCCTCGCCGCAAGGCTGGGCGCGCGGGCGGTCTCATGGCTGGAATGATGCCGCCCCGCGCTGCGCACTGAAATCACGACGACGAAAGGAACGATGCCATGCTTGTCCTACGGGCTGTTGCCGCGCTGGCAGTGGGCGCTGCGATGATGTTTGAGTCCTGGGGCTTTGTGATGCCGCATCAGGATCCGACGGATATCCTGATCCTGGTGAACAAGACCAATCGCGCGCCCGCGGTGCCGTTGATGCTGGTAAAGCCGGATGTGACGCCGACCAAGCCGGAGCTTGGCGAGAACATCTACATGCGGCCGGAGGCTGCGCAGGCGCTGGAGGAACTGTTCGCCGGCGCAGCGCAGGAGGGTGTGATCCTCTACGCTACGAGCGGGTATCGCAGCTATTCCACACAGAAGGCGATTTTCGAGCGTAAGCTGTCGCAGATGAACGAAAAGTCGGCCAATGCCACCGTCGCCAAGGCGGGCTATTCCGAGCACCAGACGGGGCTGGCTATGGACGTGGAGGGTCATTCGTCGCTTGGCTCCGGGCTGGTCAAGGACTTTGGCGAGACGCCGGAGGGCATCTGGCTGGCCGAGCACTGCGCCGAATACGGCTTCATCATCCGCTATCCCAAGGGGAAGACGAAGATCACCGGCTATGCCTACGAGCCGTGGCACATCCGCTATGTGGGCCGGGAGGCGGCGGCAGAAATCGCCAGGCTGGACATTACCTTTGAAGAATACATCCTCATGGTGCGGGGCGACCGCATCGCGTGGCTGGAAGGAGACGTGATTTCCGATGAGGCTGCCCGGTAAAGCGGCCCTGCTGCTGGTGCTGGTGCTGGCGGCTCCCTGCGCGGCGGAGAAGCTGGATCTGACCGATCTCAGCGATTTTGAGGATGCACAGCTGCTGGAGGAGCCGGCAGTCTGGACGTATCCCATCGCCTACGAGCTGCTCACCACGAGCGACTACATTCAGCTGGTCAACCGCGACAATCTGCTGGACGAAGACTATGTGCCGGCGGATCTGGTGAAGGATCTGTCCTGCCGTAAGGTCAGCTATGACAAGATTCAGCTGCGGGAAACCGCTGCCGAAGCATTGTGCCGCCTGTTCGACGGCGCGAAGGAGGATGGCATCACCCTCTACGCCCATTCCGGCTACCGCAGCTATCAGACGCAGAAGACCATGTACACCAACCGGCTGAACCGCCTGGGGCGGGACGACGGCATCGTGCAGTACCCCGGCGCGTCGGAGCATCAGAGCGGTCTGGCGATCGACGTGATCAACAAGGCCGGCATCGGCAAGAAGTTCACCAACGACGCGTTTGCCTCCTCCAAGGAGGGCAAGTGGCTGGCCGAGCACTGCTGGGATTACGGCTTCATCCTTCGCTATCCTGAGGATAAGGAAGCGATCACCGGAATCGGCTATGAATCCTGGCATCTGCGCTATGTCGGCGTTCAGGTTGCGCAATACATGCGGGATGAAGACCTCTGTCTGGAGGAGTTTACAGCACAGTGGAAGGAGGCTGCGGCAGCATACGGGGCCGCAGAAAGATAAATCATGAGGATCATCGACATTTCTCAGGAGATCCGTCACGACATGACGGTCTATCCGGGCGATCCGCGCTTTGCTAGCCGCACGGTCAGCAGCTTCAAGCGCGGAGACATGTGTGAGGTCAGCGAGCTGACCATCGGCAGCCATTGCGGCACGCACATCGATGCGCCGCTGCACATGATTCCCGGTGGCAAGACAATCGAAACAATGCCGCTGGAGCACTTTATCGGCCCGTGCCGCGTGCTGACGCTGGCTGCGCCCGTCATCACCGAAAAAATGCTCAGCGAGCATCAGATTCAGGAGGGGGAGCGCATTCTGCTGCGCACCGACCCGAAGGGCGAGTATACGCCCAAGAACGGCCAGTTCAATCCCGCTGTGCTGAGCATGCGCGCCGCGCAGTATCTGGCCGAGCGCCGCGTGCGCCTGGTCGGCATCGATTCACCGACGGTGGAAAACATGGAGCTGTGCGACGGCGAGGTGCATCGCGCGCTGCTGCAGGCTGGCGTGGCCATCGTGGAGGGACTCTGTCTCAAGGATGTGCCGGGCGAACGGTATATCCTCAGCGCGCTGCCGCTCTCGCTGGTCGGCGAAAACGGCGCGCCGTGCCGCGCGGTGCTCATCGAAGAAGCCTGACGATTGCCACGGCCCGAGGCTTGTGGTATCATATTCCCATCAGGACATGCAAGAGAGGAGAATCATCCCATGAACATCCTTACGACTGGCGGTGCGGGATTCATCGGTTCCCACACCTGCGTGGAGCTGCTCAATGCCGGCCATGACGTTGTTGTCGTGGACAACCTCTACAACAGCAGCAGGAAATCGCTCGAGCGCGTGCAGGAGCTGACCGGCAAGACCGTCAAGTTCTACGAGGCCGACTGCTGCGACGCCGCTGCCATGGATCGGATCTTTGCGGAGAACGACATCGACGCGGTCATTCACTTCGCAGCGTACAAGGCCGTGGGCGAATCCGTTGCCAAGCCGATGGAATACTACCGCAACAACCTCGACTGCACGCTCACCGTCTGCGAGGCGATGAAGAAGCATGGCGTGAAGCGCTTCATCTTCAGCTCCTCCGCGACGGTGTACGGCATCCCGGATCACATGCCGCTGGATGAGACCATGCCCACCAGCTGCACCAATCCCTACGGCTGGACCAAGTACATGAACGAGCGCATCCTCACCGACATCGCCGCGGCGAACCCGGACTGGTCCGTCGTGCTGCTGCGCTATTTCAACCCGATTGGCGCGCACGAGAGCGGCCGCATCGGCGAGATGCCCAACGGCATCCCGAACAACCTCATGCCGTACATCACGCAGGTGGCCTCTGGCCAGCGGGAGTATCTCCATGTCTTCGGCAACGACTATCCGACGCCGGACGGCACGGGCGTGCGCGACTACATCCACGTCGTCGATCTGGCGAAGGGACATGTGGCCGCCGCCAGCTACGCGATGACCCACACCGGCACGGAGATCGTCAACCTGGGCACCGGCCACGGCTACAGCGTGCTGGACATCGTCAAGGCGTTTGAAAAGGTCAACGGCGTCAAGGTTCCGTATCAGATTGAGGCGCGCCGCCCGGGCGACATCGCCGAGTGCTGGGCCGATCCCCAAAAGGCCAAGCACGATCTGGGCTGGGTGGCCGAGAAGGGCCTTGAGGATATGTGCCGCGACTCCTGGCGCTGGCAGACGATGAACCCCCATGGCTACGAGGACTGATCCGGTTCCCCAACGCATCATCGCATGAAAAAGCGCAGCTCCATCCAACAGGGTGGGGCTGCGTTGTTTCTATGGTTCGCTGCTTATCAGCGCATTCAGAGCGCGCCGGGCAAGCGCGTAATCAAAGCCTCGGCGCGCGAGCGCAGCAAGCGCTTTTTCCCGATCCTCCGCGCGGGTGAGATCCCTGCCGCGCGCGGCCTTCTCCGCGGCCAGACGCGCGCTCCGGAACGTCTCGTCTTCATCCACACCGGAGAGCGCCTGATCAATCTGCTCCCGTGAGACGCCCTTGCGGCGCAGCTCCATCCGGATGCGCTGCGCGCCCATGCCCTTAGCGGTGCGCGAGGACGCCCACTGCCGGGCAAAGGCCTCGTCGCTCAGATAGCCGGCACGGGTCAGCTCCGCCATGACGCGCGCGATGGCCTCCTCCGGATAAGCGTTCTGGCGGAGCGCGTCGACGATCTCCTTTTCCGTGCGTGCGCGCAGGGAGAGCAGCGCCGCCGCCTTCTCCAGCGCGAAGGGATAGGCGCGCTCGTGCAGGAACACGTCAAACGCAGCCCGGTCAAACGGCGCGCCGCTGCGATAGGGCCGTTCCCGCAGCATGGCGCGCGGCATCGTCACGGCTTCGCCGCTGGACAGGGTGAGGACGGCCTTTCCGTGATTGCGGCGCACACTGCTGACGGTGATCATTTGCGGCGCGCAGAGAGAAGCTCCTGCTTGAGCGTGTAGAGCCGCTGCGAGAGGTCGACCTTGTAGCGATGCGGGCGGTTGAGGCGGCGGTATTCCTCCCAGAAGGTGTCCAGCTCGCGGCGGGCATAGTCGGCGATATCCGACAGGGCGGGGGACTGGTAAACCAGCTGTCCATTCTCGAAGACCGGCTCCAGCAGCCTGCGCACCTCGTATTCGCACAGCGTCATGCGCTTCCAGGTGTTCTCGGGATCGAAGATTTCAAGCGGCTCGCCGGAGGAAAAGTCCTCGTCCTCCAGGGCAATCAGGTCGGCCAGCGCTTTGCCGTTCTTCTTGTCGTAGAAGCGGTAGAGCTGCTTGACACCGGGATTGGTGACCTTGGCCGGGTTTTCGGAGATCTTGATGCGCGGCACGAAGACGCCGTCGCACTCCTCGGCGGACAGCTTGTATACGCCGCCCAGCGCGGGGTTGTCCATGCTGGTGATCATGCGCGTGCCCACGCCCCAGACGTCGATAGCCGCGCCCTGCGCCTTCAGATCCCAGATAACCTCCTCGTCGAGATCGCCTGAGGCAAAGATTTTGGCCTCCGGGAATCCGGCGTCGTCGAGCATGCGGCGGGCCTGGCGGCTGAGGAAGGCCAGGTCGCCGCTGTCCAGCCGGATGCCGACCGGCTCGTAGCCCTTGGCGCGCAGCTCGCGGAAGACGGTGATGGCGTTGGGCACGCCGCTGCCCAGCGTGTCATAGGTGTCCACCAGCAGCATGCAGTTGCCGGGGAATACCTCCGCGTACGCGCGGAAGGCGGTCAGCTCGTCCGGGAAGGACATGACCCAGCTGTGCGCGTGCGTGCCGCCGATCGGAATGTGGAACATCTGGCCCGTCAGCACGTTGCTTGTCGCCTGGCAGCCGCCGATGATTGCGGCGCGCGCACCGTAGATGCCCGCATCCGGCCCCTGCGCCCGGCGCAGGCCGAACTCCAGCACCCGGTCGCCGCGCGCGGCCTGCACCACGCGGGCGGACTTGGTGGCGATCAGCGTCTGGTGATTGATGATGTTAAGCAGCGCCGTCTCCAGCAGCTGCGCCTCCATCACCGGCGCAATGACGCGCATAATCGGCTCGTTGGGGAAGACCACCGTGCCCTCCGGCACGGCGAGAATCTGCCCGGTGAAGCAGAAGGTGCTCAGATAGTCGAGGAAGGATTCCTCAAAGATGGACAGGCTGCGCAGGTAGGCGATGTCCTCCTGCGTAAAGCGCAGGTTCTGCACGTACTCGATGGCCTGCTCCAGCCCGGCGGCGACGGCATAGGCCGTCATGTCGCCACGCTTGCGATAGAACAGGTCGAAGCACGCGCGATTGTGCTGCATGCCATGGTGCAGATAGCCGCTCATCATGGTCAGCTGGTACAGGTCGGTCATCATGGTCAGGTTGCGCATAGTTTATCGCTCACTTTCAATGGATTCGGGGCAGAGAGGGTAGCAAAGCAGCCAACCGCACAGGATCAGCTGGAGCATCGAGGCGCTCTGCCGCAGGGAGACATAGTAGGTGTTGTCGGCGTTTGCGCGGGGCAGTCCGGCGGCCAGCAGCGCGGCCAGCAGCAGACTGCTGGCGATCAGCGGCAGCGCGATGCGCCCGTCGAACCGGCCGCTGTCCACCGTCCACAGTGCGATGATCACGACGTTGCAGGCGATGAGCAGCACAAGGCACAGCTGCGAATAGAGGAAGAGCGTGCTGTATGCGCCGCGCTCAAACTCGCCCAGGAACGTGGTCACGATGCACAGCACCGCGCACGCCATCGGCGCGATGGTCACCGCGCTGATGCGATCCCGGATGCGCGTGAAGAACCAGACGACCACGCCCAGCGCCGCAAGCGCCGCCAGTACCTGGGAGATCCGCACAAATTCGCTGATGAAGGTGAGGCTGTCGTTGCGCAGGCCCTCGATCACCGTGCGCCCGGCGCAGTAGAGCAGCAGGTACCAGCCAAACACGTCGCCGCGCCGGCGCTGGTGCCGGCGCACCGCAAGCAGCAGGGCAAAGACCAGCAAATCCCAGCAGAACTCGTAGAAGAACGTCGCCATGTGCCAATACCACACATCGCCGACGGGAATCTCCACGGCAAAGGGGAAGAACTGCAAATACGGCTCGGAAATGCGCAGGCCGTACGCCTCCATGTTGATGTAATTGCCCCAGCGGCCGATGCCCTGGCCCAGCGCCAGCGCCGGAGCCACAATGTCCAGCAGCGTGAGCATGGGGACGCCGTGCTTGCGCGATACGATCCGCGCGGCAATCAGCCCGCCAATGACACTGCCGAAGATCGCCAGTCCGCCCTCGCGGATATTGAAAACAGAGAGGAGATCCTCGCTGTACAGATTGAAGCGGAACACGACATAATACAGGCGGGCGAAGATGACGCCCAGCGGAATCGCCCAGAGCAGGAAATCGACAATGGTGTCCTGCGGCAGGCGAAGACGCCGTGCCTCGCGGGAGCAGAGTGCCCAACCGATGAGGATGGCGGCGACGATGAGCAGGGCATACCAGCTGATGCCCCAAAACGCAATGCGGTCAATCATGGGTCTGCTGAGCATAGTTTCCTCCGATGACAAAAAATGCTTTCCACCTTATTATGGTAGTATAGCGCGGGCGTATTCCCCTTGTCAAGCAAGGGGAAACGGGCAGGAAGAATTTGGGCGAAATCCGCAGCGGAGAATCTGCCCGAAGGACTTGCCGCGGCCATCGCGAGGTGTTATAATGGGAAAAACGTTACGCGGATCGCTGCGGCGGCTGCGAAGGAGGATGCGCATGTCTACTGTTCATGTGATGGATCACCCGCTGATTCAGCATAAAGTGTCCCTGATGAGAGATAAGGAAACCGGCCCCAAGGAGTTCCGCGAGCTGCTCAACGAGATCTCCATGCTGATGGCGTACGAGGTCACGCGGGATCTGCCGCTCAAGACGGTTGAGATCGAAACCCCGATCTGCCGCGCGCATACGCAGGTGATCGCCGGCAAGAAGCTGGCCATTGTCCCGATTCTCCGCGCCGGCCTGGGCATGGTGGACGGCATCATGAGCCTCGTTCCCGCTGCGAAGGTGGGCCACATTGGCCTGTATCGCGATCCCAACACCCTCGAGCCGGTCGAGTATTACTGCAAGCTCCCCGCCGACGCGCAGGAGCGCGAGATCCTGCTGGTCGATCCGATGCTGGCCACCGGCGGCTCGGCCTCCGCGGCCATCGGCTTCATGAAGAAGCGCGGCTGCAAGAACATTAAGCTCGTCTGCCTGATCGCCGCGCCGGAGGGCGCAGCCCGCATCCAGGCGGATCATCCGGATGTGGACATCTTCGTCGCCGCGATGGATGAGAAGCTCAACGATCATGGCTACATTATCCCGGGTCTCGGCGACGCGGGCGACCGCCTGTTCGGCACCAAGTAATCCCGAGCAATCCCCAAAAAAGCGCGCTCCCGGCATGCAGGCAACCGTCCTGTGCCGGGAGCGCTTTTTGCAGTATTCGGGAGTTGCGCAGAGAATTGTTCAGCGGGCGCCGAATAGCTTGATTTGGAAAGCCGTTCGGAGGCGGAGCGGGCACGGCCCGATTGCTTTGAGAATCAGCCGATCTCCCTGGGCACCAGGAAGGCAAAAATGCCGCCGCCCACGATGAACATCAGCATCACGGCCAGCACGCCGTAATTGGTCACGCCCGTCATTTGCGCCACGATGCCAAACAGCGCCGGACCGATGACGGCGGAGAACTTGCCGAAGACATCGAAGAAGCCGAAGTATTCGCTGGCCTGCTCAGCCGGGACGAGCTTCCCGTAGAACGAGCGGGAGAGCGCCTGAATGCCGCCCTGCGCGGTACCCACCAGCACGGCCAGGATGAGGAAGTCCTTCATCGTCTTCAGGCTGAAGCCGACGCCGCAGACGACGACATAGGTGGCAATGCCAAAGAGGATCATCCGGCGTGCGCCGAAGCGCTCAGCCAGCTTGCCATAGAGGATGGCAAACGGGAACGCGACGATCTGCACGACCAGCAGAATCACCATCATCTCCATGCTGCCCAGCCCGCAGGAGGCACCGAAGACTGTCGCCATGTGGATGATGGTGCCGACGCCGTCGATATAGAAGAAATACGCGACGAGGAAGCACAGGATGGCCTTGTTCTTCACGATCATATCCAGCGTGCCGCGCATCTGGCGCAGCGTGTGGGCGAGGATGTTGTGCTCCGGCTCGATGCCGTGCCTCTGGCGGACGTTGCGCAGCATCGGAATGGTGAAGACGAGCCACCACACAGCGGTGAGGATGAAGGAGAGCTTCGTCGCCGTGACCGTCGGGATGCCAATCCGGCCGCCAAACTGGATCAGCGCCAGGGAGATGAGCAGCGGGATCGTCGAGCCGCCGATGTATCCAAGGCCATAGCCCACGGTGGAAACGCGGTCCATGCGGCTCACATCCGTCACATCCAGCAGAAAGCTGTCGTAGTAGATGCACGAGCCGGAGAAGCCCAGCGTGCCCAGGATGTAAAACAGCAGCAGCAGCTTCCAGCTGCCGGTCATCGCCAGCAGGAAGGTGCACACGACGCCCAGCAGCATGAAGAACGTGAACAGCCGCTTCTTCATCCCGCGAAAATCGCCCAGCGTGCCCAGAATCGGCGCCAGCAGCGCGCACAGCAGCGTGCCGCAGGAGGTGGCGTAGCCCCAATACGCGGTGGCGTTCACGCCGGAGACTCCGCCGCTTTCGGCCATCGACTTGAAGAAGACCGGCAGAACGATGGATGCCACGATGGCGGAAAAGGCCGAATTGGCCCAGTCGTAAAAGATCCAGGATTTCTCCTGCTTGGTGTAATTCCTGAGCATTAGGCCCTCCTGCGGCGCTGGCCGCGATACATGTGCAGGTCGTTGTTGACGTAGCCGGCGAGGATTTCGGTGATCTTGGCGTCCTTGCCGCCGCCGGCGACGATCACGTCGGCGTACTGCTCGTAATTGCGGATGTACTGATCGAACATGGGCTTGACGGTTGCCAGGTACTGCGTAGAGATGTTGTCGATGGTGCGGCTGCGCTCGTTGATGTCGCGCTGAATGCGGCGCAGCAGGCAGATGTCGGCCTCAACGTGCATGTAGAGCTTGAGATCCATCATCGCGCGGAGCCGCTCGTCGTAAAACGCATGAATGCCCTCGACGATGATGACGTCGTGCGGCTCCAGGAATTCGCCGTCGGGATCGGCGCGCCGGTGCTGCGCATAGTCGTAACGCTTTCGTGGGACGCGCTGGCCGCCCAGCAGCGCCTGCACGTCTGAGAGCAGCAGGTCGTGATCGAAGATCAACGGCTCGTCGTAGTTGAGCGTGCAGCGCTCGTCG
>JBJEYK010000268.1:0-18358 GCA_051886775.1 Candidatus Ventricola sp.
CCCCGCAGGCTCCGGCAGCCCCGCAGGCTCCGGCAGCCCCGCAGGCTCCGGCAGCTCCGGCTCAGCCGGATGATGGCAGCGCCCCGCGCCGCCGCCGCCGCCCGCCGGTGGACCCGAACGCATGACACGGCTGCTTGCCGCGCATCCCGCCGCTTCACAGGGAAATGGGCAGATGCGCGGCTAAGCCATTACACAAAGAACCCGATCTGGTATCATGGAGACAGCATACCGGGTCGGGTTCTCCCGCTTGGCGGGGAGACGCGGCGTTACAGAGGAGAATCAACATGCAGCTCAGGGAATTTCGATGGATACACGCGCTGGCGCTGATGCTTTTGCTGTGCGTGCTTGGATTTGCGCTGCTGGCGTTGGCGTTTGCGCTGCCCGCTGCGCCGATCCGCGCGCACGTGCAGGGCAGCGCCGATACCTTCCGCGACGGGGGCAACCGCCCGCGGGTGATTGAGTCGTATCCCGGTACGACAGGAGACGGCTACACCGATGCGCTGATGCTGGCGGAGGCCATCTTTGAGGATCCGCAGACCAGCCTGCTGGAGCGGATGATCTACGTCTATCGCTGGGCCGGTTCGGAGTCGATGTCCGCCGACCTGGCTGATCAGCTGGACGGCGCCCGCGAGATGCCCTATCGCATCAGCTACGAGCGCTACTGGCACGGCTATCTGGCGCTGCTGCGGCCCCTGCTGCTGCTCTTCACCTACGACGACCTGCGCGTGCTGATGTGCATGGCGCAGATGCTGCTCTTCGCCCTGGCGGTGGCGCTGATGGCGCGCCGGGGCGCAGCGCGGCTGATCCTGCCCTTCACGGCGATGCAGCTGACGCTCTCGCCCACGGGCACGATGCTCTCGATGCAGTATTTCAGCGTATATCTGGTGATGCTGCTGGGCGTGCTGCTGATCCTGTGGCGGGACGAATGGCTCTGCCGGGGCGCGCGCTATGTGTATCTCTTCCTGCTGCTGGGCATGCTCACCAGCTATCTGGATTTCCTTACCTATCCTCTGGCGGCGCTGGGCGTTCCGCTGCTGGTTATGTGCTGGCTGCACAGGGCGCGGCGGGAGCTTGTGCCGGTGGCTGCGGCGGCGTGCGCGGCGTGGTGCGCGGGTTATCTGGGCTTCTGGGCGCTCAAGTGGGCCGTCGGCTCCCTGCTCGTCGGGGAGAACCTCATCCGCAGCGCCCTCTATCGCGTGCTGTATCAGACCTCGACCGAGCACGCGGTTACAGCCGGGCGCTGGGACGCCATTGCCGCCAACGTGGCGGCGATCTGCCAGCCGGGCTACGCGCTGTGCTACCTGGGCTGCGCGGCGGGGTGCGCATTACCGATGCTGCGCGGGCGCTGCCGGGCGCGCACGCTGCTTGCCGGGAGCAGGCCGCTGCTGCTGGCCATCGGCGCGATGCCCTTTGCCTGGTGGCTGCTGGCGGCGAACCACTCGCTGGTGCACACGTTTTTCACCTACCGGGCAATCGCGGTGACGGTGCTGGCCCTGCTGGCCTGGCTGGCCTCCGCCGATCCCTGACTGCCCGACGCCCCGGCGCCTTGCATTGCGCCGGGGTTTATGCTATCATCAGCTTATCATGGTGCATTGTGCCCGCTGCGGAGGTTACGAGATATGAAGAAAAGGGTGCTGATGATCGCTGCTGTGTGGCTGGCGCTGATTGCGCTGGTGCGCCTTGGCACCGATCCGCAGGAGCTGTCCTGGGCGTTCGAGGGCGGGCAGGGCATCCTGCTGACGGCGCAGCAGGCGCAGGAGCGCGAGGATGCCTATGCCCTGCGCATGGCGCAGGAGAAGCAGGAGGCGGCGCAGCGCGCTGCGCGCGGCGAGTGGGGCAAGGAGGACCTCTACGCCGGCGCGCCGGAGACTCGCCCCGGGCGGGACGATGAACTCGGGCTGAACCTCATGTGGGGCGAATATGATGTGACGGTCACCTACCGCTCACCCGAGCCGGTGCGCGTGCGCGTGGTCAGCGCGGGGCGGCAGCCCTTCATCGAGGGCGCGGAGCACACGCTGCCGCAGGGCGACGGCGCGGCGCAGATTCACTTCATCCTCACCGATTCCGCCGAGCAGGTGGCGCTGGCCTGCGACCTGCCGCAGGACGCGGCGGTCACGCGGGTGACGGTGCGCTCAAGCGGGGCGGGCGTGTTCTCGCGCGATCTGGCGGCGTATGCGGCGCTGGCGGGCGCGGTGCTGACGGCGCTTTTGCTGCTGCGGGGCGAGGCGCGCCGCCGCGACGCGCTGGCGCTGGCGCTCACGGCGCTGTTTGCCAGCATGCCGCTGCTGTTTGACGGACTGTACGGCGGGCACGACCTGTTCTTCCACCTCAACCGCGTCGAGGGCATCGCCTCCGCGCTGCGCGCGGGACAGCTGCCCGCGCGCATTCACGCCTCGACGCTGCTGGGCTACGGCTACGCGTCCGGCGTGTTCTATCCCGAGCTGTTCCTGTATCTGCCGGCGGTGCTGCGCAATCTGGGCGTGTCGCTGTGCGCCGGCATGAAGGTGCTTTACGGGCTGATCAACCTCGCCGTGGTGTGCGCGTGCTATGCGTCGGCGCGGGCGCTGCTGCATGACCGGCGCGTGGCGCTGGGCGCGGCGGTGCTCTACGCGCTGTGCCCCTATCGGCTGGCGGGGCTGTATACCCGCGCGGCGCTGGGCGAAGCCCTGGCGATGATCTTCTTCCCGCTGGTGATTCTGGCGATGGCCGAGGTGCTCACACGGGACGCGCGGCGCTGGCCGCTGCTGGCGCTGGGGATGACCGGCCTGCTCATGAGCCACCTGCTCAGCGCGATGTTCGCGGCGGTCTGCTGCGCGCTGGCGGCGCTTTGCTGCGCGCGAAGGCTTGCGCGGGAGCCGCGGCGCATCGGGGCGATTCTGCTGGCGGCGGGGTTGACGGCACTGTGCGCGCTCTGGTTCCTCGTGCCGATGCTGGACTACACACTGGCAGGAGGCATCAGCACCAGCGTCGCCATCGATACCTCGGCGCAGGCGATGCAGCCGGGCGCGCTGCTGGTGGGCTTTGCCGGCGCGGGGGCAGGGCTGCCCGAGGAGGCGCTGGACTTCTCCTATTCCGTGGGCGTGGTGCCGGGGTTGGCGCTGCTTGCAGGCTGCGCGCTGCTGGCCGTACGCCTGTACGCCGGAGGGCTGCGCGCAGCCGGGCGCGAGGATCGCCTGTGCGCCGCGCTGCTGCTGATGGGCGCGCTGCTGCTTGCGTGCGCCACGCCGCTGTTCCCCTGGGCATGGGCGTGCAGCCTGCGCAGGCCGTTTTCCACGCTGTTCATGCAGATTCAGTACCCGTGGCGGCTGGTGGGCGTCGCCGCGCCGATGCTCTCCCTGGCCGCGGCGTGGGGCTATCTGCGCGACGAGCGCCATCGCACGCCCATGCTCGCGGTGCTCGCGGCGATGAGCGTGACGCTGGGCGGCTTTGCCATGCAGATGAATGTGCAGGATGTGCCCGTGCTCCTGCCGGACGGCTTTTGCGACACGCGCATCGGCCAGTATGAATACACCTATGAGGGCACGGAGAAGAGCGCGCTCGTCCCGGGCGAGATCGTCGTAGACAGGGCGCCCGGCTTCTCCGTCGGGGATGTTCACAAGCAGGGGACAAGCCTCTCCTTCACGCTGAACGCAGCGCAGGGCTGCGCGTATGTGGAGGTGCCGCTCTTGTACTATCCCGGCTATCGGGCCGAGGCGGACGGCGTGCCCCTGCGCGTCGTGCGCGGGGACAACAACGTCATCCGGCTCTACGGCGTGCAGGAGGGCAGCGGCATTGCTGTGCGCGTGTGGTTTGAAGCGCCGGGGCTGTGGCTGGGCGCGCAGGCGCTGAGCGTGCTGGGCGCGGCGCTGCTGGCGCTTTCGCTTGCGCGCATGCGCAAAAGGCGCGGCGTATGAGCGGGGCGGACAAGGCCGCGCCGGATAACCGGGCAGCGGAGAGCCGGGCGACGGTTGGCCGGGCGACGGTTGGCCGGGCGACGGCGGGCCGGGCGACGGCGGGCCGGGCGACGGTGCGCGTCAGCGTGCGGGCGGTGGTGGAGGCCACGCTGCACGAGAGCGATCTGTGCGTGGGGCAGGACGCCATGCGGCGCATGCGCGAGGGCACGCTGGCGCATCGCGCCCGCCAGGCGCAGGGCGAAAGGCAGGAGCGGGACTATCGCAGCGAGACGGCGCTGGCGGCCGACTACGAGGGCGAGACGGTGCGCCTGCACGTCGCCGGGCGGGCGGACGCTCTGCTCACCCGCGCGGACGGCGTGACCATCGTCGAGGAGATCAAGCTCGGCGAGGCGGACACGCCGCTTTCCCCCGCGCACCGCGCGCAGGCTGCGATGTACGGCCACATGCTCTGCGTGCGCGAGGGGCTTGCCGGCGTGTGCCTGCGCGTGCTGTATGTGAACGCGCGCGGGGAGCGCGCCGCGCAGTACGAGGAGGATATGCCGGCGCCGGCGCTGGCGGCGGAGTTCGACGCGCTGTGCGCGCCCGTGGCCGCGTGGGAGGGCAAGCGGCTTGCGCGCCGCGCCGCGCGCGACGACACATTGGGCGCGCTGGCGTTCCCCTTTGCCGAATATCGCGCCGGGCAGCGCCGCTTCGCGGCCAACGTGTTCGTCGCCCTGCGCGAACGAAAGCGGCTGTTTGCCCAGGCCCCCACGGGCATCGGCAAGACGATGGCCGCGCTGTATCCGGCGCTGCGCGCGATGGGCGAGGGATACTGCGCCCGCACGGTCTTCCTGACGGCGCGCACCACGGGCCGCGCCAGCGCCCTGAGCGCGATGCGGCAGCTTCTGGAGGCAGGCGCGTCGGTGATGACTGTGGAAATCGCGGCCAAGGACAAGGTCTGCCCCCGCCCCGTGCGCGACTGCCGGCCTGAGCGCTGCCCGCTGGCGGAGGGCTTCTATGACCGGCTGCCCGCGGCGCTTAAGGAGGCGCTGGCGCCGGGCTTGTGGGATCGCGCGGCGACCGCGGCGCTGGCGCAGGCGCACGGCATCTGCCCGTTCGAGCTGTCGCTGGAGCTGGCGATGCTCGCCGACGTCGTCGTGTGCGACTACAACTACGTGTTCGACCCGATGGTGGCGATGGATCGCCTGATGGAGGGCGGCGCGGCGCTGCTGGCGGACGAGGCGCATCAGCTGGCCCCGCGCGTGCGCGACGCGTACTCCGCCGTGCTGGACATGGACGCGCTTATCGTGCTGCGCCGGGAGACAGGCCGCGCGCTGGGGCGCAGGGGCGCTCTGTACCGCGCGCTGACCGGGGCGATCCGCGCGCTGCGCGAGGCCGCGCGGGCGGAGGACTTTGAGACGCTCACGCAGCCGCCCGAGACGCTTGCGCGCGCCATGACGCGCGTGCGCGAGGCCGCGGGCGAAGCGCTCTCGCAGGGCGGCGGAAGCGGCGCGATGGACGCGTTTGCGCTGGCGCAGGCGTACCTGCTGGCGGCGGGCCGGTTCGACGAGCGCTATGCGCTGCTGTGCGGCGGCGGGGAAAAGCACGCGCGCGTGGAGCTGGCGCTGCTGTGCGCCGACCGGGAAATCCTGGAGGCGACCAAGCGCGCGCACGGCACGGTGTACTTCTCCGCGACGCTGGCCCCGTTCGACGCGGCGCGGCGGATGCTGGGCAGCGAGGAGGGCGACGCCTGCCTGCTGCTGCCCTCGCCGTTTGACCCCGCGCAGCTCGATGCGCGCATCGCGCCCATCGACATCCGCTACGCCAGCCGCGAGCAGACCGCGCCGCAGGTGGCCGCCGAAATCGCGCGGCAGCTTGCGCGGCACGCGGGGCACACGATCGTGTTCTTCCCCTCGTATGCGTATCTCGCGCGCATCGCCGCGCTGCTGGAGGAGGCGGAGCTGCCGCTGCTGCGCGAGCGGCGCGGCATGACGGAGGATGAAAAAAGCGCCCTGCTGGGCGCGTTTGAGCCGGGCGCACAGCGGGCGGTGCTGCTCGCGGTGCTCGGCGGCGCGTTCTCGGAGGGGATCGACCTGCCGGGCGACCGGCTCAGAAGCGTGATCGTCGTGTCCACCGGCATGCCCCAGCCGGACGCCCGGCTGCGCGCGATGCAGGCGTACTACGACGGCATCGGCGAGGACGGTTTTTTCCTGTGCATGACGCTGCCGGGGATGATCCACGTCATCCAGGCGGCGGGGCGGCTCATCCGCACGGACGCGGACACGGGCGCGCTGCTGCTCATCGACAGCCGCTACCGCGCCCCGCGCACACGCTCGCTGCTGGCGGGCACGCTCATCGGCGACGCGCTGGGGATCTCCTGAAGCCCGTGGGCCGCTGACTGCGGGCGAAGGATGGGGGCTTTGTCAGCAAAGGCTCCCTTTAGCTTGCTAAGTGAGTTTATCGAACGCGGGCATCCTGCGTTTGCTTGCAGGATGCACATTCCGCAGAATCGCGTTCATGCGTCCTGCAGAACGCCTCGATCTCCCCGGCCAGCGGGTCATCCTCCCGCTGCGGGCGCATGTCCAGCAGGGCGCGGATCATGCGGATCATGCCCGCCTCCCCGCGGGGAATGTACAATCCGGCGCAGTCGGGGCGCTCGGCGAGCAGCGCGCGCAAAAGCCGGCGCAGCAGGACGCGATCCTCGTGCATGGCGGCGTCTCCTTTCGGCAAGGGCTGCGCACAGCATAGCACAGACCGGCGCCCATTGCAAGCTTGCCCAATTCCCCAAGCTGTGATAAGATGAAGGAACCAACCCATTTGGAGGTCACCTGCCTTGAAGACACGCACGCTTTTCACCCTTGTGCTGATGCTGCTGCTGACGGCGCTGCCCTGCGCCGCGCAGATGAATTACGACCTGCCCTCGCCCTACCTCGTCTACACGCCGGAGGACGGCGCGTCTGTCACGATCATCGGCGGGGCGGACGGCCCGACCTCCATCTTCATTGCCGGGGATATGGCCGGGGAGTTCGAGGACGCGCTGCCCATCGAGGAGGAGCCGTCCTGGCCGAAGACGTTCACCGTCACCGTCGCGGGCGACACCACCCTCGGCTCCACGGACGAGCTGCGCAAGCGCGACGACTGCTTCGAGCGCGTCGCAGAGGAGAAGGGCTACGGCTGGTTCTTCTCCGGCCTTGCGGAGCTGTTCGGCACGGACGACCTGACGCTCATCAACTTCGAGGGCACGCTGACCGAGCAGACGCAGAAGAAGGAGAAGAAATTCAACTTCAAGGGCCCGGCGGAGTACACCGATATCCTGACCCTGGGCAGCGTGGAGGCTGTGACCATCGCCAACAACCACACGCTGGACTACGGCGAGGCCGGGCGGGACGAGACGGTGGCCAACCTTGAGCAGGCCGGGCTGACCGTCTCCGGCGGCGGCGTGCTGGGCGTGTTCGAGAAGGACGGCGTGAAGGTGGGCATGACGGGCTACTGCTTCCCGTACGCCAATGGCAAGAAGGACATCACCAAGGACGTGAAGGCGCTGCGCGAGATGGGCTGCCAGATCGTGATCGCGTCGTTCCACTGGGGCAGCGAGTACCGCGACGACTTCACCGCCGAGCAGCGCAGCATTGGCCGCGCGGCGATCAAGGCCGGGGCGGACGTGGTGGTCGGCCATCACCCGCACATCGTGCAGGGGATCGAGCAGTACGACGATACCTACATTCTCTATTCGGTGGGCAATCTGGTCTTTGGCGGCAACGTCGATCCCGACGACCGCGACGCCTACGCCGCGAGGCTGACGTTCACGGTGTACGAGGACCGCTGCGATCCGCCGGAGCTGACCATCGTGCCCCTGCGCCTGACGGCGCTTGACAAGGGCACGGACTACCGCCCCGTGCTCGCCGGGGAGGAGGACGCGCAGCGCATCCTCTCGCGCATCCTCAAGCGGTCGAGCAACATGAAGGACTTTGAAAACGGCACCCTGTGAGAGGGGAGGAACAAATATGGCTTCTCATTTTGCGCTGTTCGTGGATCTGGAGAACTGCGGCGGCAAGAAAAGCATGCTGATGGACGTGATCGAGCGCGTCAAGATCCGCGGCGATATCCTCATCGGCAAGGTCTACGGCTACACGGACAGCTATTCCGATCTCAAGGAAACGCTGCTGAGCAACACGTTCACCGTGGTGCCCAGCCTGCGCTACGGGCGCAACCAAAAGAACAACTCGGACATCCAGCTGGTCATCGACGCGCTGGACGTGGCCTACCGCAACGAGCTGATCGACAGCTTCTGCATCGTCTCCGGCGACAGCGACTACGTGCCGCTGGTGGGCAAGCTCAAGAGCATGGGCAAGTTCGTGCTGGGCATCTCGCGCAGCGAGGCCGCCAGCAACGTGTTCATGAGCGCGTGCAGCGAGTTCCAGTTCCTGGAGAGCGTGGCCAGCGGCAAGGAGCGCCCGGCCAGCGCCGTCAGCGAGGCGCTCACCCTGTCGGACGTGAACGACCTGATCGTCACCATCCTGCGCGAGAGCGACAGCGGCGAGATGCTGGCCTCCGAGGTCAAGAGCGTGCTGCTGCGCCTGCGCCCCAATTTCTCGGAGAAGAGCGTGGGCTATTCCACCTTCGGCAAGCTGCTCTCGCGGCTGTCGCAGCAGTTCGGCTCGCTGAGCATCGAAAGCGAGGACTACAACCTCATCGTGCGGCTGAACCAGGCCTACGCCGCGGTGGAGCAGATCACGCGGGACAATTACGTCGGCGTGTTCGCACGGATTCTGTCCGCCTACAAGCAGGACGGCTTTGACCGCGTCAATCCCTCGATCCTCAAGTCCGCCGTGCAGGGCGTCTATCCGGACTTCACCGAGCGGCAGGTCGGCCTGCGCCGGTTCTCCGACGTGCTGCGCGCGCTGGAGCGCGAGCACCTGCTGACGCTGGAGACCGACGAGGGCGGCAATATGCTGGTGCATATCCTGTGACGGCGGGAGGCTGGCCGATGAACAAACGCTTGGCCGCGCTGCTGCTTGGCGCGGCGCTGCTTGCGCCCCTCTCGTGCGCGGCGCAGCGCATCGAGATGGAGGACGCCTATCTCGCCTTTGATTATCCGGACAGCTGGCTCGTCGTCTCGCCCCAGCTGGCGATGGTGTACGAGCGCCTGCTTGCGGATGGCGGCATCGACGCCGCGGCGCTGAGCGAGGAAATGGAGGCGCAGGGCGTGCTCAGCCGCGCCTATTCGCCGGACTTTTCGCAAGCCCTGAGCGTGCTCACCCGCAGCGACGAGCTGTCCGAGGAGATTTTCGACATCGCAGACGTCACCGACGAGCAGCGCAAGCGCCTGCGCAGCCGCGTGCAGGGCGACAGCCTCTGGGAGACGACCGGCCTGCGCGCGCAGGACGTGGAGTGGCAGCGCGAGGGCGGCGTCTACTGGCTCTATGTGCATTACACGAAGACCCGCGCGGGCGAGACGGTTGGCCGCGGGCTGCGCTACATCACCGTGCACAACGGGCAGTACGTCATGCTCGACTGGCAGCGCGGCACGGCGCGCTTTGGCAACCGCGACCTGAGCGCCTTCCGCGCGCGGCTTGCCGACCTCACAGTGACGCAGACGCTTGCGGCTCCGGTGCGCACCGTCCGCCTGACGGCGGAGATTCCGGCGGAGACCAGCGTGTCCGACCTGATCCTCACGGGCAGCACCGCGCCGGGCGCGACGCTCGTGTGCAGCGCGCCGGATGAGCGCGGGCAGATGCAAACGCTGTCCGTCGGCGTGGCGGAGAAGAGCGGCTCGTTCAGGCTGCTGGTGCCGCTGGAGGCGGAGGGCAGCTACGTCCTGACGCTGACGGCCAGCGCCGAGGGCATGCAGGAGAGCAGCGTCTCCGGCACGGTGACATACAGCGCCAAGACCCTGCCCGTCAGCCTGGCGGGCGTGGAGGAGGGCGGCGTCGTCACCGTCACGAAGGACGAGACCACACTTGCCGGCACGACGCTGCCCGGCACGCAGATGCAGCTGGTGACGCCATTCGGCCTGTCCAAAAAGCGCGCGGGCAACGACGGCGCGTTCTCCTTCAGCCTGACGACGGACACAGCGGGCGAGTACCGCTACACGCTCATTCTGGACAGGGAAGGCTTTAACCAGCGGCGCATCGCCTTCACGCTGGTGCGCGTGATGACGGACGACCAGCAGAAGGACGCCGTGCGCAGGCAGGCGGAGAAGATCAGCTACAAAATCCTGCAGCGGAACCTGCCGGAAAACCAGGGCAAGATCATGAGCCTGTATGGCCCGGTGATCTCCGTGAGCGCCAGCGGCGGCGCGCACTATGTGCGCATGCAGTTCAACAAGGGCGCGGACGGCGTGTGGTACAACCCGGCGGTGATCGTCTCCGACGAGGATATGGGCGCGAAGGAGGGCGACATGCTCACCTGCGTCGTGCAGGTGGCCGGCGTGTTCGAGGAGCAGGACGCTCAGGGCGAGCCGGTCATGGTGCCGCGCTTCGAGCTGCTGTTCGTGGACAAGGTGGAATAAAGCGCTATACCTGCGCGGCGGCGCCTGACGCGATATCTCGTCCCCCAAAACGAGGTTTTCGCGCATTATCCCTTGCGGCGATCGGGCAAACCGGGTATCATAGAAGCAAGAATGACAAGGGTCATTCCCGGGATGGAGGTATACGATGTTCTATTATTATGATCCGAGCTATCTGCTGCTGATCCCCGGCCTGCTGCTGGCGCTGTACGCGCAGTTCAAGGTCAGCGCGACGTTTGCGCGCTGGAAGAAGGTGCCCTCGCGCACGGGGCTGAGCGGCGCGGAGGTTGCCCGCCGGATCCTGGATGAGAACGGCTGCCGCGATGTGCGCATCGAGCCTGTCTCCGGCAGCCTCACGGATCACTACGACCCGGAAAATGGCGTGCTGCGCCTGTCCTCGGAGGTCTATGACTCGCGCTCCATCGCGGCGCTGGGCGTCGCGGCGCACGAGGCGGGTCACGCCATTCAGGACGCGCAGGACTACGCGCCCATGCGCATCCGCGCAAATCTGGTGCCGGTGGCCAATATCGGCTCGGGCATGGCGGTTCCGCTGTTCATGCTGGGCCTTCTGATGAGCTGGGAGCCGCTGACCAAGATCGGCATCCTGTGCTTCGCACTGTCGGTGCTGTTCTATGTGGTGACGCTGCCGGTGGAGTTCAACGCCTCCAGCCGGGCGGTGGCCGTGCTCTCGGGCAGCTATCTGCCGCAGGACGAGATCAAGGGCGTGAAGGCCGTGCTCTCCGCCGCGGCGCTGACCTATGTGGCGGCGGCGCTGCAGGCGGTTTTGCAGCTGCTGCGTCTTGTGCTGCTGGCATCCAGGCGGCACGGGGACGACTGATCCGGCCGCGCGCCGCGGCCTTGAAATGAGGAGGTGCGGCCCATGTCCTATTCATCGCAGGCCAAGGAGGAGCTGTGCCGCCTGGAGCCGGACAGCGTGTGCTGCCTGCTCGCGGAGCTGAGCGGCATCGTGTCCGCTGCCGGCTCGGTGATCTACCGCGGCGGCGGCGACAAGCGCCTGTCCATCGAGACGGAGAACATCGCCGTCGCCAGGCGGGCGTTCCGGCTCTTGCAGGAGGTCTTCGACGTGCAGGGCGAGCTGGTGACGCTGCGGCGCGCGCGCCTGGGCGGGCGCAGCGCCTACCGCGTGGAGGTGCGCGGCGGCGAGGCGTCGTTCGTGCTGGAGGGCTGCGGCATCCAGGTGATGCAGCGGCGAGGCGTCCCGCGCGAGGTGACGGCGCGCAAGTGCTGCCGGATGGCGTTTCTGCGCGGAGTGTTCCTGGCCTGCGGCTCGGTGACCGACCCGGAGAAGGAGTATCATCTGGAGTTTGTGCTGGGCGACGAGGCCTTCGCCCTGGCGCTGCAAAAGCTCATCGCCCGCTTTGACCTGGAGGCGCATCTCACCATGCGGCGGCAGACCCCGCTGGTCTACCTCAAGGGGCAGAGCGAGATCACCGACATGCTGAGCATCATCGGCGCGCAGAGCGCGCGCTTTGCCATGGAGGACGCGTTCATCCGCAAGGAGCTGCGCAATCAGGCCAACCGGGCCGTCAACTGCGACAGCGCGAACATGGAGCGCGCCCTCAACGCCGCCGGCAGGCAGACGCAGGCCATCCGCCGCCTGATCGCCGCCCGCGGCGAGGACAGCCTGCCGCCGCAGCTTTTGCAGACGGCGCAGCTGCGGCTGCAATACCCAGAGGTTTCGCTGGAGGAGCTGGGCCGGCTGTGCGATCCGCCGGTGGGCAAGAGCGGCGTGAACCACAGGCTTCGCCGGCTGGAGCAGATGGCCGCGGAGCTGGACGCCCCCGAGGAGGCAGAAAGGACCAGGGACGCATGGAGCTGACGGTCAACGTGAGGCTGGGCGGCATTTCCACCGCGCGCAAGGCGGCGGAGGTGGCCAATCGCATGAGCATCTATCGCGCGCAGGTGCTGCTGCGCCGGGGCGACGTGACGGTGAACGCCAAGTCGCTGATGGGGCTTTTGTCCCTGGGCCTGGGCGACGACGTGGGCGTGACCATCATCGCCCGGGGCGAGGACGAGGCGCAGGCCGTCTGCATGCTCAGCCAGCTGCTTGGGGCTTGACAGCCGGGCACCCGGGTGCGGCGTGAAGGGAGATTTCAATGCAGAAGAAAAACGGTGTATGGATCGTGGGGTTTTCGCTGCTGTTCTCCGCCTGTGTGACCGTGGGGCGTCGAATCACCTTCTCGGGTGATGTCATCTCCAAACTGGCAGAAAACTACATCGGCGGCTTCTCCGGGTGGGATGCGTTGTTTTTTGTCTGCCTGGCTGCTGCTGCAGGCTGTGTGCTCAGTGCGCTGGAGCGGCATGCATCGGACGTGGACAGGCTCTGCCTGTGCCCCGGCGAAAGGCGGCATCCGGTGCGGTTTGCCTGCCTGGCTGCCGCATGCCTGCTGCTGTGCTGGCTGCCCTACCTGCTGACGGTTGCCCCGGGCATTGTCTATCCGGATTCGATGGAGTCGATCGGGCAGATGCTCAAGCACGGACATCCAACGTCCAACCATCACCCGATATTCTACACGCTGGCTGTCGGCGTCTTTCTGAAGCTGGGGAGCGTGCTCTGGGGGTCGGTCAGCGCTGGCGTGCTGCTGTACAGCGCGTTCCAGACGCTGGTCATGATCGGCTGCATCGTGCTGCTGCTCACGATCCTGTATGCGCGTCGGGTGCGCGGCGCGCTGCTTGCCGCTGCCCTGGCGTATTTCGCGTGCATGCCGATCTTCCCGAACTTCGCCATGACTGTCCAGAAGGATCCGCTGTATGCCTGCATGCTGCTGCTGCTGAGCATCCTGCTCTATGCGCTCCTGCGGCGGAAGCAGGTCGGCTTGTGGTGGCCGGTGTGCTATGCTGCGGCAGGCGTTGGCACGATGATGCTGCGCAACAACGGGCTGTATGTGTTTGCAGCAACCCTGGCGATCGCCCTCTGGCTGGAGCGGAGGCACGCCCGTCGGCTGCTGGCTGCCTCTGCGGTGGCGCTGGCGGTGTATGGTTTGCTGTTTGCCGTGGCTGCGCGTGCGTGGAATGCTGAGAGCGACTTTGCCGAGAATGTGGGCATTCCGCTCCAACAGCTGGGCTACGCAGTCAACAATGACGGGCGCTTCACCGAGGAGGAGCGGGCTTACCTGTTCCGGCTGATGCCCGAGGAGGTCTGGCACTACGCCTACCGTCCGTGCCTGGTGGATCCCATCAAGTGGAACCCGCAGTTCGACTATGCGTTCCTCCGGGAGACCAGGGGGATGTTCTTTCGCGTGTGGCTGGGAGGCCTGGTCAAGAATCCGGCGCACTATGTCCGTGGCTATCTGCTGGCGACGTTCGGCTTCTGGAAGCCCGGCGTGCAGAACATATACGGCTACGCCGAGGTGAAGCAAGCCGGCGACGGCTGCGGCATCGTGTTCATGGATCTGTTTGAACGAATATTCGGCTTCTCGCTGATGGATACGATCCGCAGCGCACCGGTCATCCTGGGCAGCGGCACGCTGCTGTGGCTGGTTCTGCTGGGCTGCGTGCTGTCTGTCCTGCGCAGCCGGGAGGGGCTTGTGCCGTATCTGCCTGCGCTGCTGAACTGGGCGACGATCATGATTGCCACGCCGGTGGCCTTCAGCCTGCGCTATGTCCTCGTGTTTGCCCTGGGGCTGCCGCTGTATCTGCTGCTGCCGGTGCTTATCGGGCAAAAGAACAGCGCCGAAGCTGCGCAATCCCTTGACATGGGCGGCAGGATTGCTTATAATATCAGCGATATCAGGCAATGACGGGGAAAGCGGGGAGCATCCTTCCCACAGAGAGCGCGGCCCAGGCTGCAAGCCGCGCGCAAGGAGGCTCCGGCCGGCTCCGGCCCCCATCAGCCGCGGCGCCAAGAACGCCGCCGTGCGCCCGCGATAAGGGCGATGAGCGGGCATGCGACGTCATGCCAAGCCGGGTGGTACCGCGAAGCGATGCGCTTCGTCCCAGTGTGACTGGGGCGGAGCGTTTTTTGGTCGCAGACGGCGCGCCCGTGCCGATCGATCCATTCAAGCCAAGAGAGAGGAAGAATACCATGGCCAAGAAAAATCAGCAGGAGTTTGTCCAGCACATCACCCCCCGCGACGAGGATTTCTCCCAGTGGTACACCGACGTGGTGAAGCTCGCCGACCTGATGGACTACACGCCCGTGCGAGGCTGCATGGCGATCAAGCCCTACGGCTACGGCATCTGGGAGCTGATCCAGCAGCAGCTGGACGCTGAGTTCAAGCGCACCGGCCACCAGAACGTGTCCATGCCGATGCTCATCCCCGAAAGCCTGCTGCTCAAGGAGGCCGACCACGTCGAGGGCTTCGCGCCGGAGGTCGCCTGGGTGACCCAGGGCGGCACCGAGCCGCTTGCCGAGCGCCTGGCCGTGCGCCCCACCAGCGAGACGATCTTCTGCACGATGTACGCCAAGTGGGTGCAGAGCTGGCGCGACCTGCCGCTCAAGTACAACCAGTGGTGCTCCGTCATGCGCTGGGAGAAGACGACCCGCCCGTTCCTGCGCACGGCGGAATTCCTCTGGCAGGAGGGCCACACCATCCACGCCACGGCGGAGGAGGCGCAGGAGGAGACGCTCCAGATGCTTTCCGTCTATCGCGACTTCTGCGAGGGCGTGCTGGCCGTGCCGGTCTACTGCGGCCAGAAGAGCGACAAGGAGAAGTTCGCCGGCGCGCGCGCGACGTACTCCGTCGAGGCCATGATGCAGGACGGCAAGGCCCTGCAGAGCGGCACCAGCCACAACTTCGGCACCAACTTCTCCGAGCCGTTTGAGATCAAGTTTCTGGACAAGGACGGCACCCAGAAGTTCGCGCACGAGACGAGCTGGGGCGTGTCCACCCGCCTGATCGGCGCGATCATCATGACCCACGGCGACGAGCGCGGCCTCAAGCTGCCGCCCAAGGTCGCCCCGATCCAGGTCGTGGTGGTGCCGGTCGCCGCGCACAAGGAGGGCGTGCTCGAGGGCGCGAAGGCTGTGGCCGACGCTCTCGCCGCCAGAGGCATCCGCGTGAAGTTCGACGACCGCGACAACGTCACCCCGGGCTGGAAGTTCAACGAGTGGGAGCTGAAGGGCGTGCCGGTGCGCGTGGAGATCGGCCCGCGCGATCTGGCGCAGGGCCAGGTGATGAGCGTGCGCCGCGACACCTTCGAGAAGGCGCCGCTGGCCATCGAGGGGCTGGAGGATGCGATTGCCGCTATGCTGGGCGAGATCCAGGCCAACATGCTGAAAATCGCCCGCGACTTCCGCGACAGCCACACCGCCGACGTGCACACCATGGACGAGCTGGAGCGGCAGGTCAACGGCGGCTACGCCAAGGCCATGTGGTGCGGCGAGCAGGCGTGCGAGGATCTGATCAAGGAAAAATACGCCGCGTCCTCCCGCTGCATGCCCTTTGACCAGACGCCCATCGGCGACACCTGCGTGTGCTGCGGCAAGCCCGCGCACAAGGTGATCTACTTCGCTAAGGCTTATTGATGCTGTGCGCCCCGCACCCCATGCGCTGCGGGGCGCGCTCTGCGCCGCAGATGTGAGCGCCGTGCAAGGCGAGAGGTCTGATGCGTGAACAAGATTCATCTTAAAAGAGAAAATCACTCACTTTTTGCCGAAAAATGGCTTGACATCCAAAACGCCAGGTGATAAGATAGACGCACATATTTTCGGCGATGAAGTGGAGGAGTCCGCAGCAAAGCGCCAAGCGAGGGAGCGACGGTGGAAGGCTCCTGCGCGGAACGCGGACGGGTCGCCCCGGAGCCGCAGGCTGAACGCGCACGGCGCGCCAAGGTCTGCCGGATGCCCACCGTTACAGGGGCTGGAGCCGCGCACGCGCGGCCCCGACGAGCGCGCCGCAGGGCGCGGAATTTAGGTGGTACCGCGAAACAGCCTTTCGCCCTAAAGAGGGAGAAGGGCTGTTTTTTAAGACCCGAAGGAGCGGAGGACAAGGATGAAACTCAATGGAGCGGCGATCCTGATCGAATGCCTGATCGAGCAGGAGGTTGGCACGGTGTTTGGCTTTCCCGGCGGCGCCGTGCTGCCGATTTACGACGAGCTGTACAAGCGCTCGGACAGGATCAGCCATGTGCTGACCGCGCACGAGCAGCACGCAGGCCATGCGGCGGACGGCTACGCCCGCGCCAGCGGCAGGACCGGCGTGTGCATCGCCACCAGCGGCCCCGGCGCGACCAACCTGGTCACGCCGATTGCCACGGCCTACATGGACTCGACCCCGGTGGTCTTCATCACCGGCAACGTGCCCCAGAGCCTGATGGGCACCGACTCCTTTCAGGAGGCGGACATCTCCGGCATGACGATGCCCATCACCAAGCACAACTACCTCGTCACCCGCGTGGACCGGCTGGCCGACACCATCCGCGAGGCGTTCTTCATCGCCTCCAGTGGGCGGCCCGGCCCGGTGCTGGTGGACATCCCCAAGGATGTGCAGATCGCCGAGACGGAGTACACCCCCGCGTATGGCGACGCGCTGATCCCGCACCTGTCCAAGAAAAAGCCGCTCTCCCAGCTTCGCCCCGAGGGCGAGGCGCTCGAGCGCTACAAGACCAAGGCCGAGCCGCGGCTGGAAAAGGCCGCGCAGCTCATCGCCGAGGCGCACCGCCCGCTGATCTACTGCGGCGGCGGCGTGGCGATCTCCGGTGCGCAGGACGAGCTGCTGCGCCTGGCCGAGCGCGCGGACGCGCCGGTCGTCTCCACCCTGATGGGGCTGGGCGTCGTCCCCGCGACGAACGACCGCATGCTGGGCATGCTGGGCATGCACGGCACCCACGCGGCGAACATCGCCATGCAGCGCTGCGACCTGCTCATCGCCGTGGGCGTGCGCTTTTCCGACCGCGCGCTGGGCAATGCGGCGGCCTTCGCCCCCGGCGCGAAGGTGCTGCACATCGACATCGACCGCGCCGAGATCAACAAGAACGTCTCCACCACGCTGCACATCACCGGCGATGCGCGCATCGTGCTGGAGCTGCTGCTGGGCCGCGTCTCGCAAAAGCACCACGACCAGTGGATGCAGCAGGCGCGCTCCATGGTGGAGGATTACCTCAGCGACGAGCTGTTTGAGCCGCGCAAGATCCTCAAGGCCATGTCCGCCATCGCGCCGCAGCTGACCGTGGCCACCGACGTCGGCCAGCATCAGATGTGGACGGCGCAGCACTACCCGTTCCTGCGGCCGCATCAGCTGATCTCCAGCGGCGGCCTGGGCACGATGGGCTTCGGCCTGGGCGCGGCGATGGGCGCCGCCAAGAGCGACCCGCAGGGCCGCCCCGTGGCGCTGGTCACCGGCGACGGCTCCTTCCGCATGAACCTGACCGAGCTGTCCACCCTGGCCTACTACGATATCCCCGTGATCGTGGTGATCTTCAACAACGGCACGCTGGGCATGGTGCGCCAGTGGCAGACGCTGTTCTTCGGCCACCGATACAGCCAGACCACGCTCGACCGCGGGCCGGACTTCGTGAAGCTGGCCGACGCCTACGGCCTCAAGGGCACGCGGGTGAGCACGATGGCGGACTTTGAGCAGGCGTTTGCCGGGGCCGTTGAGGAGGGCAAGCCCTGCATCATCGAGTGCATGCTCGACATCGACGAGATGGTCGCCCCGATGGTCGCCCCCGGCTCCCCGATCGACTCGTTCTGCCTGAACTGACGGAGGTGCGCCATGTACATCAATAAGGATAATTTGCAGCGCTACACCGTCGGCGTGCTGGTGGATAACGAGCCGGGCGTGCTCTCGCGCGTGTCCGGGCTGTTCTTCCGCCGGGGCTTCAACATCGAGAGCCTGGCCGTCGGCCCCACGCAGGACAACGAGGTCTCCCGCATCACGATCGTCGTCAAGGGCGACGACGCGCACATCGAGCAGCTCGTCCAGCAGCTCTACAAGCTCATCTGCGTGCAGAAGGTGCAGGTGATGCAGCCGCGCAACGCCGTGGAGCGCCAGCTGCTGCTGGTGAAGGTGAAGGC
>JBJEYK010000269.1:0-18315 GCA_051886775.1 Candidatus Ventricola sp.
CAGATGACGTTCGGGATGTGGTAGACGTTGCGCGCGATCTGCGCGACCATGATGTTGGTGTTGTCGTCGTTGGTGACGGAGACGACGGTGTCCGCGCGCTCGATCTCTGCGCTGCGCAGCACAGCGATGTCCGTCGCGTCGCCCGTCAGGGTCAGGCCGCCGTAGGCGGTGCCCAGCTTGCGGAAGGCGCGTTCATCCCGGTCCACCATCATGACGCTGGCTTCCTTATCAGAAATAGCGTTGGCGAGGCTGGCGCCCAGCCTGCCGCAGCCGATGATCACCGTGTAGCCGGAGTGCTTTCCCCGGGCTGTCTTGAAAAAATCCATCATTGTGCCTCCCTGATCACATGGCCGATGCCGTGTTTGTCGTATTCAATCCGATACGCCGGGCGGCTTTCCGCAGGGCTTGGCGCGCACTCCGTCTCGTCGTACACGGGGCGGGGCATCTGCCCGGAGAAGCTGCCGTAGCGCTCCATGTTGATGCGCGCGGGCCGGTACGTCGGGTCCAGCGCCCACGCCGCGCGGAAGTGCTTCATCGCCTGCACATGATCGTTCCTGCTCTCGGCGATGATGCCCATCAGGTTATGGGGCTGCGCATCGTGCGGCGCGCTGGCCATCGCCTTTGCGGCTTCGTTTTCTGCTTCGCTGAAATGCCGCTGCGCAACAAGCGCCCGGATATGGGCGGTCAGCGGCTGCATGGCTCTTTGTTCACTCATCTTCCTTGCCTCCTGTCCTTCCTGAAGCGCCTTTATGGTATCACCAATCGTGTGGGGACGCTGTGAGAAAAGCGGGCCGTCGTGTGAGGATTGTGTGAGGATGCTTTGTGACAGACGGTTTTAGGGGAAAGAAAAAAGCACCCTCCCGGCGGCGCGTGCGCGTCACGGAGAGGATGCTTTCAGCTCATCGCTGCCGGGATGGGTTGCCCTTGAACCGGCTGTTTACCCAATCAGCAGGGACAGAAGATGCGCGGCAGCCACAATGCCCATGCAGGGGACGGCTGCTGTCAAGGCAGCATCCCGAATCAGGCAAAGAGAGGAATGACTGCGAAGCCAAAGCTCCACATCAATCCAGTCGCGGCAGGCGCGAAGCGATGCCGGAACGGCTTTTGCCACGCAGGCGGGACGATTTGTGCTGTGCAGGGTGTTCTTCATTGACCACACGCTCCTTTCCTTGAGCTGAAGCCATTATAGCAAAAAGCGCGTGGTGTTGCGGTTAAGGTTCCGGCAAAGCAGTTAAGCCTTAATAAAGAGATGCAGACCGTGAGATTACAGAAAATGCTTCCTTCGGAAATAGAGCAGGCAGCCCCCGACCACAAGAACGCTCATCGCAACAGCCGCCGGGTACCCGTATTCCCATTCGAGCTCAGGCATGTTGACGAAGTTCATGCCATACCAGCCCGTAATCAGGGAAAGCGGCATAAAGACCGTCGTCACGATGGTGAGCAGCTTCATGATCCGGTTCTGCGCGATGTCCACCTGCGCCTGATACTCGCTGCTGACCTGGCTGGCGTATTCCCGGAGCATCTGCGTCTCGTCATACAGGCGGTTCAGGCGGCGCATGACGTATTGCAGCCTGCTCTGGCTGCAGGCGTCTAACAGCTCGCCCGCGTTCTCCTGAATCGTAGCGGTCAGGTCGCTGAGCTGCGTATAATACCGGCTGCGCTGGTTGAGCTCTTTCCTGACAACGCTGATCTGGTTGATAAATTTCTCCGTTCTGTCGCACAGGACAGCCTGCTCCAGCGCGGAAATTCTGTCCTCCAGGGCTTGAATCTCCGCAAGATCCTCCTGCACCAGCGCGAGGAAGAAGTCCATCAGCAGATCGTCCGCGCCGTCGGCGTGATGCGGGCGCATGGCCCGGATTCTGTCGATGCACGTCTGCGCTACGCCGTCCGGATCGACAAACAGGATGCAGTCCTTCCACCAGACGAAGGACACCCGCCTTTCGGACGCTTTGCCCTTCGCCGGAAGCTGCACCGTCCCCCGGATGCGGTCCGCTTCAATCGAAAGGCGGCAGCCCCTGCCGGGACGGGTCTGCTCCGGCGGCAGCAGGGCTTCGGGCAGGTTCACTGTTTCAAGCGCCTCCGGCGGCAGGACGGCGGCAATATGCGAAAACGCGGTGATGTCGCCGCGCGTGATGGAAGACAGGCTCTTGCCAATCTGATAGTACAAGTAAATACGCCCCCTTTGCGCCCCATTATAGTCCTCTGTACGGTGGATTGCAATCCCGCAGCAAAACGATGCAAGGGCTTGACGCGAGAGCGAATCGGGCATACACTATGGCAAGAGAATACGGAGAAGAAGGAATTGAAATGGGGAATCGGCGTTTTTCGTGGGTGGATACGGCAAAGGTCGCGCTGGTCATGCTTCTGGCGACGGTGCTGGGGGGGCTGTTTGCCTTTTTGGGCTTCCCGGAAACCAACATCGTGCTGGTGTATCTGGCGGCAGTGCTGATCATTGCCCGGTATACGCACGGTCCCGCGTACGGGC
Source organism: Candidatus Ventricola sp. (assembly GCA_051886775.1). Taxonomy (GTDB): domain Bacteria; phylum Bacillota; class Clostridia; order Christensenellales; family Aristaeellaceae; genus Ventricola. The sequence goes on from JBJEYK010000269.1 coordinate 2,486, forward strand.
TTGCGGCGTCGGTTGTGGCGACGTTTGCCTTCAATTACTTTTTTACGGAACCGCGCTTCACCTTCGCGGTCAACGACACCAGCTATCTGATCACCTTCGCCATCATGACGTTCACCGCGATCTTCACCAGCACGCTGACCGCGCAGATGAAGCGCAGCGCGCGGCAGGCGCTGGCGCGCGAGCGGGACACGCAGGCGCTCTACCAGTTGACCAACCATCTGAGCGACGCGCAGAGCATGGAGGCCATCGGCAGCGCGGCGCTTTGCAGCATCGGGCAGACCTTCAGCTGCGACGCCGCGCTGCTCTTTCTGAGGGAGAAGGGCGAGGCGGAGCGCAGCTACCTGCAATATGCCGCCGGGAACGTCATCCACCGGGAGCTGGACGCAGGCGACGAGGTCGCCAGCCGCGTGCAGCTGCTGCACACGGGCTGTGTGGAGACGGAATCGGGGCAGGAATGGCCGCTCTACGGGCAGCAGCGTATCCTGGGCGTGCTCCGGCTGCCCCGCATGGCGCTTTCCGACGCGCAGCGGCAGCTTCTTTGCACCATGCTCGAATCCATCGCCATGGCCATCGAACGTCTGAGCGCGGCACAGGCGCAGCAGCGCTACCGCGAGGAGAGCTTTCAGGAGCGCACCCGCAGCAACCTGCTGCGCGCCATCTCCCACGACCTGCGCACGCCGCTCTCCGGCATCATGGGCACCAGCGAGATGATCCGCGACATGTCCGTGCAGGACGACCCGCGTCGCAAGCTCGCGCAGGACATCTGGCGCGACGCGGACTGGCTGCGCGCGCTCGTGGAAAACATCCTCAGCCTGACCCGTCTGGAGGACGGCAGGCTGCAGATTGAGAAGCAGCCGGAGGCCGTGGAGGAAATCGTCGGCAGCGCGCTGGCGCAGATGGAGCGACGCGCGCCGGACAGGGAAATCGACGCCGAGCTGCCGGAGGAGCTGCTGCTCGTGCCGATGGATGCGAAGCTCATCGTGCAGATGCTCGTCAACCTGCTGGACAACGCCGTGCGGCACACGCCGCCGGGAAAGGAAATCAAGGTCTGCGTGGAGAAGCGGGACGGAAAGGCCGTGTTCAGCGTGCTTGACCGGGGCGAGGGTATTCGCGAGGAGGACATGCCCCACCTCTTTGAGCGCTTCTACACGACGCGGGGAAAGAGCGCCGATGCGGCCCGCGGCGTCGGGCTGGGGCTGTCCATCTGCGACGCGATTGCCAGGGCGCACGGCGGAAGCATCATGGCGCAGAGCCGGGACGGCGGCGGCGCGGTCTTTACCTTTGAGCTGCCGATGGAGGAGGACGTACAATGAACAGCCTGCACGAGCACATCCTCGTGGTCGAGGATGACGCACAGATTCGCAATTTCATCTGCTTCACGCTGGAAGCGGAAGCCTACATCTGCCGCACGGCGGCGACGGCGGAGGAGGCCATGCGCCTGCTGGCGGCGGAGCCCATCGATTTGATGCTGCTGGATCTGGGCCTGCCGGATCTCGACGGCACGGAGGTCATCCGCCGCCTGCGGACGTGGTCGGAGATGCCGGTCATCGTCGTCTCCGCGCGCGATCAGGACAAGGAAAAGGTGGCGGTGCTCGATCTCGGCGCGGACGACTACCTGACCAAGCCCTTCTCCGCCAGCGAACTGCTGGCGCGCATCCGCGTCGCCCTGCGGCACATGTACAAGCAGTCCGGCGCGAAGGCGAATCCCGTCTATCAGGCGGGCGAGCTGCGGCTGGACGCGGAAAAGCGCAAGGTCTATCTGGGCGAAGCCGAGATTCATGTGACGCCGATGGAGTATGCCCTGCTCCTGCTGCTGTTCAAAAATCAGGGCAAGGTGCTCACCACGTCGGTCATCCTCCGGGAAATCTGGGGCGTAGGCTATGGGCAGGATACGCAAGCGCTGCGGACGCTGACAGCCGGCCTGCGCAGAAAGATCGAGAAAAACCCCGCCAAACCGCGCTACATCCTCACGGAAATCGGCGTGGGCTACCGGCTTGCCGAGGAGAGGGAGTGAGTGCGGGCAGGGCTTGATAAACTGGAATTTGTAAAACTCACATAGTTTCTAAGTTCAACCATTCTTTGTCGGACAGTCCACACTTTTTACAAGATAAAGAAATAGTAATCCACTCGAACGCATTTACCCAATCTTCCAAAGTAAAGGCATCGTCATTTGATAGACATTCCTCTTTGAAATCTTCTTTGCCTTGTGAGGAGATTCGTACAACCACGCCAAAAACATCTTCAGCACATTCAGAACACAAATGTTTTTCAAACGGCATTTCTCTATCGAGGAAATCATCACCGCACACAAAACCGTTCCATCCGTGCTTTCCACTGTCAAATAATATGTATTCGGTCTTGCACTCATTGCATACTATTTTTACCAATTGTCTGTCGTTACTTTCCCAGATTTCAAAAGTCTCGCTACCACAGGGACATTTTATTATACCTGTTACCTCTAATTCACTATTACTATTACCAACAGGAATCATAATATCCTGTAAATGCATAGGTATCGGCAATATTGTAGTAACCTGTTTTTTCTTTCCGAACAACCACATCATTAGCATCTCCTATCTGTTCGTCAAATACAAGTTTACCTTTTGCCATGTTTTTTCCTCAAGCAACTTCCGATTTGCCGGGACTTTCTTCCCTTCTTCCATTATACCATCCTCCCTCCGAAAGGCAAGCGGAAGAACGGCCTCCCCCGATCCTCACACAATCCTCACACGAATCCCCTGCTTTCTCACAGCGCCCTCACAGCATCCGTGCTATGATCATGGCGCTCGAGGGAGCAGGGGATTTGCGCGTTAATGGAATCTGTATTTGCGAAGATGGCCTTTAAGCGCACCTTTATGGCTTTTGCGATACAATGTCCACGCTCGCAGGACGTGGAGACGGTACCGCTCCATCGCTCCCGCGAAGACATGCACCGCGCTTCATCCACCCGGTGAGGCGCGGGGAAAGTGAGGCTGCTATGCAGATTCTTCTGATGTTGACCGGCGTCGTCGCTGCGGCGATGCTGGTCTACCTGGTCTATGTGCTGCTGAAGGGAGAGAGCTTGTAAATGAACGCAGGACTTCAGTACGGCCTGTATCTGGCGCTGCTCGCGGCGCTGGCGTGGCCGCTTGGCAAATATCTGTTCAAGGTCATGAATGGCGACCGGGTGCTGCTTACGCCCGTGCTTCGCCCGATTGAAAAGGGCATCTACCAGCTGCTGCGAATCGACGAAAACGAGGATATGGGCTGGAAAAAGTACGCCGTCGTGTGCGTGCTGTTCAACCTGTTCGGCTTCCTCGCGCTCTGGGCGATGCAGCTGCTGCAAAGCGTTCTGCCGCTCAACCCCGAGGGGATGCCCGGCACCAGCTGGCATCTGGGCTTCAACACGGCGGCGTCCTTCATGACGAACACCAACTGGCAGGCGTATTCCGGCGAGACGACGCTCAGCTACTTCACGCAGATGCTCGGCCTGTGCGTGCAGAACTTCGTCTCGCCCGCAGTAGGTATCGCCGTCATGTTCGCGCTGATTCGCGGCCTGAGCCGCGTCAGGCAGCACGGCGTCGGTTCCTTCTACACGGACATGGTGCGCGGCGTGGTGTATGTGCTGATGCCGCTGGCGCTGGTACTGGCGATGGTGCAGACCTCGCAGGGCGTCATTCAGAACTTCTCCGGGCATGTGGAGTATCAGCTCCTTGAGCCGGTCACGGCGAGCGTGGAAACTGAACTTGGCGACGGCACGACGGTGACGCAGGAGGTGGAGGTCACCAAGGGCTACATCCCGATGGGCCCGGCGTCCAGCCAGATCGCCATCAAGCAGCTGGGCACCAACGGCGGCGGCTACAACGGCCTCAACTCCGCGCATCCGCTGGAAAACCCGACGCCGCTGTCCAACCTGGGTGAAATGCTGGCGCTGCTCCTGATTCCGGCGGCATGCTGCTTCGCCTTTGGCTATGGCGTCAAGGATAAAAAGCAGGGCGCTGCGATTTTCCTGGCCATGTTCATTCTGCTGATCGCAGCCGTGGGCTTCTGCGCGCTCTCCGAGCACGCGGGCACGCCGCAGCTGGCGCAGGGCGGCGCAGTCGCCAACCCCGTCAATATGGAGGGCAAGGAAGCCCGCTTCGGCATCCCGACCTCGGTGACCTGGGCGACATGGACGACGGCGGCCTCCAACGGCTCGGTCAACTCCATGCACGACAGCTATACGCCGCTGGGCGGTCTGGTGCCGATGCTGCTGATGCAGCTGGGCGAGGTCGTATTCGGCGGCGTGGGCTGCGGCCTGTACGGCATGATCGGCTTCGTCATCCTGACCGTGTTCATCGCCGGACTGATGGTGGGCCATACGCCGGAGTATCTGGGCAAGAAGATTGAGGCCCGTGAGATGAAGATGGCGGTGCTGGTCTGCCTGGCTACGCCCGTGGCCTGCCTGATCGGTGCGGGCATCGCGTGTATGCTGCCCTCCACCATGGCGAGCCTGAACAACGCCGGTGCGCACGGCTTCTCCGAGGTGCTGTATGCGTATTCCTCCGGCGCGGGCAACAACGGCTCCGCCTTCGCGGGCTTTAACGCCAACACGCCGTTCCTCAACGTCTCCATCGGTCTGGTGATGATTTTCGCCCGCTTCGTGCCGATGCTCGCCACGCTGGCGATTGCCGGTTCGATGGTGGAGAAAAAGCGCATCGCCGAGAGCGCGGGCACGCTCTCCACGAGCAACGGCATGTTTGTCTTCCTGCTGATCGTCATCGTGCTGCTCGTCGGCGCGCTGAGCTTTTTCCCCGCGCTGGCGCTGGGGCCGATTGCCGAACACTTCCTGATGCTCGGCTGATGGGAAAGGACAGGTTCATGTCATGAAAAAGAATACTTCGGCTCTTTCAGATAAAAAGATGCTCATGCGGGCGATCGGGGATTCCTTTGCAAAGCTCGATCCCCGCGTGCAGATCAAAAACCCCGTCATGTTTCTGGTGTATGTGTCCGCAATCCTGACGAGCATCCTGTTCGTCTGCTCGCTGTTCGGGGTCAAGGACGCGGGGCTCGGCTCCGGCTTTGTGCTGGCCATCGCGGTCATCCTGTGGTTTACCTGCCTGTTCGCCAACTTCGCCGAGGCGATTGCCGAGGGGCGCGGCAAGGCGCAGGCGGATGCGCTGCGCGCGGCAAAGCGGGATGTGGAGGCGCACAAAATTCCCTCCGCTGACCGCAAGGAGGACATCACCAAAATCGCCTCTGCACTGCTCAAAAAGGGCGACATCGTGATCGTCCGCGCTGGCGAGCAGATTCCCGCCGACGGCGAGGTCATCGAGGGCGTCGCCTCTGTGGACGAAAGCGCCATCACCGGCGAATCCGCGCCGGTCATCCGCGAGAGCGGCGGCGACCGCAGCGCCGTGACCGGCGGCACCACGGTGGTGTCCGACTGGCTGGTCGTCCGGGTCACCTGCGACACGGGCGAGAGCTTTCTGGACAAGATGATCGCCATGGTCGAGGGCGCGTCCCGCAAAAAGACGCCGAACGAGATTGCGCTGCAAATCCTGCTGGTCGCGCTGACCATCATCTTCCTGCTGGTGACGGTATCGCTGTTCACCTTCTCCGACTTTGACGCAAGGCAGTACGGCGTGATGAATCCTTCCAGCGTGACCGCGCTGGTGGCGCTGCTGGTCTGCCTGGCGCCGACCACCATCGGCGCGCTGCTCTCCGCGATTGGCATCGCGGGCATGAGCCGACTCAATCAGGCCAACGTGCTGGCGATGAGCGGACGCGCGATTGAGGCGGCGGGCGATGTGGACGTGCTGCTGCTGGACAAGACCGGCACCATCACGCTGGGCAACCGGCAAGCATCTACCTTCTATCCCATGGAGGGCACGACGCCCGAGCAGATGGCCGATGCGGCACAGCTCTCCTCACTGGCGGATGAAACGCCGGAGGGACGCTCCATCGTGGTGCTGGCCAAGGAGCAGTTCGGCCTGCGCGGGCGCGACATGAGCGAGATGCACGCGGAGTTTGTGCCCTTCACCGCCAAGACCCGCATGAGTGGCGTCAACCTGCCCGGCGGCGTAGAAATCCGCAAGGGCGCGGCGGAGGCCATCCGGGCGTATGTGACGGCGCAAAACGGCGTTTATCCCAAGGCGTGTGACGAGCTGGTTCGCTCCATCGCGGAAAAGGGCGGCACGCCGCTGGTCGTGGCCAGAAACGCACAGGTGCTGGGTGTCATCGAGCTCAAGGACATCATCAAGCAGGGCGTCAAGGAGAAGTTTGCCGACCTGCGCAAGATGGGCATCAAGACCATCATGATCACCGGCGACAACCCGCTGACCGCCGCGTCCATCGCCGCCGAGGCGGGCGTGGACGACTTCCTTGCCGAAGCCACGCCGGAGGGCAAGCTGGACATGATCCGCGACTTCCAGAAGAAGGGCCATCTGGTCGCCATGACGGGCGACGGCACCAACGACGCGCCGGCGCTGGCGCAGGCCGACGTGGCCGTGGCGATGAACAGCGGCACGCAGGCTGCCAAGGAGGCCGGCAACATGGTCGATCTGGATTCCTCGCCGACCAAGCTGATCGACGTGGTGCGCATCGGCAAGCAGCTGCTGATGACCCGCGGCAGCCTGACGACCTTCTCGATTGCCAACGATGTGGCGAAGTATTTCGCCATCATTCCGGCGATGTTTGTCACGCTGTTTCCCGGCCTGCAGGCGCTCAACATCATGAAGCTGCACAGCCCGGAAAGCGCCATCCTCTCGGCCATCATCTACAATGCGCTCATCATCATTGCGCTGATTCCGCTGGCGCTCAAGGGCGTCAAATACCGCGAGGTGCCCGCGAAGAAGCTGCTCAGTCACAACCTGCTGGTGTACGGCCTGGGCGGTCTGGCCGCGCCGTTCATCTTCATTAAGCTGATCGACCTGCTGCTGGTCGCCGCAAATCTTGTGTAACCGGCATGCTGCCGGCTGCATGACCGACAAAGCTCTGTAAATCCGCTGCTTTTCTGCCCGAGACCGATGCTTTGCATGTGGATTTACTTCACAAATACATGGAGGGATTCAAAATGAAAAAACCGATGTTTAAGGAAACCGTTCGTTCTCTTGGCGTCATGCTTCTGCTGCTCGTCTGTGCGATAACGGTTCGCTACGCGATCTATCTTCCGCAGTATCTGCACTAAGGGGGAACGCTTGATATGAAGGCATTGAATATGGCGGGCAAGGCGCTGGCCTTCCTGCTGGTGATGACGCTGCTGTGCGGCGTCGTGTATCCGCTGGTTACAACCGGGCTTGCTCAGCTCTTCTTCCACAAGCAGGCCAACGGCGACCTGATTGTGATTGACGGCGTGAACTACGGCAGCGAGCATATCGGGCAGCAGTTCACGCAGATGAACCACCTGTGGGGCCGCCCCATGAGCGTCGATACGGAGAGCTTCACCGATGAGGAGGGCAATCCTCTGGCATACGGCTGGGCGTCCAACAAGTCGCCCGCCAGCGATGAGCAGGAAGCCGTCTATACCGAACGCATCGAAGCGATCCGCGCGGCACACCCGGAAATGGGCGATACGCCCGTGCCGGTGGATCTGATTACGGAGTCCGGCTCCGGCCTTGACCCGGAGATTTCCCCGGAGGCCGCCGAGTATCAGGTGAAGCGCATCGCCGCGAACACCGACTGGACGGAGGACGAGGTGCGTCAGATCATCGCCCGCTACACCACGGGCCGTCTGCTGGGCATATTCGGCGAGCCGCGCGTCAATGTGCTCAAGGTCAATCTGGCGCTCGACGGTATTCTGAAGGAGTAACCCGCTGATCGAGGGGAGCGTACTGTGCGCTCCCCTTTTGGGGACTGAACAGGGAGGTTTTCGCATGGAAGGCAGACCCGATCCGGATGCGCTGCTCAGGCAGGTCGAGCGGGAGGAGCAGGCGCTTGCGCAGCAGCGCGGAAAACTGAAAATCTTCTTTGGCTATGCGGCGGGCGTGGGCAAGACCTACGCCATGCTCAAGGCGGCGCATCAGGCAAAGAAAGAGGGCGCTGACGTGGTCATCGGCTATATTGAGCCGCACGCCCGCCCCGAAACCGCCGCGCTGGCGGAGAATCTTCCGCGCCTGCCGCTGCGGGAAATCCGTCACAAGGGCATTGCGCTGCACGAGCTTGATTTGGACGCCGCGCTCAGCCGCAATCCCGACATTCTGCTGGTCGATGAGCTGGCGCACACCAACGCCGAGGGCTCGCGCCATGAGAAACGCTATCAGGATGTCAAGGAGCTGCTGCGGCATGGCATCGACGTCTATACCACGGTCAACGTGCAGCATCTGGAGAGCCTCAACGATCTGGTCGCGTCCATCACCGGCGTCATGGTGCGCGAGCGCGTGCCGGACAGCGTCTTTGACGAGGCGGATCAGGTGGAGCTGGTGGATATCGAGCCGGAGGAGCTGCTTGAGCGGCTGAAGGCCGGAAAAATCTACCGCGAGCGACAGGCCTGCCGGGCGATGGACCACTTTTTCACCGTGCAGAATCTGGCGGCGCTGCGGGAAATCGCGCTGCGCAAGGCCGCAGACCGGGTCAATCACGCGGCGCAGAAGTCCGCCGATCCCGGCAAGACCCCTGCGCCGATTGCCGAGCATATCCTGATTGGCCTTTCCGCCGCCCCCTCCAATCCCAGGGTTATCCGGACGGCGGCGCGCCTTTGCGAAGCCTTTCACGGCAGGTTTACCGCGCTGTATGTCATGAATGCAGCGGCAAAGGCGCAGGATGCAAATACGCAGCAACGCCTGAGGGACAACATGCGCCTTGCGGAGCAGCTGGGTGCGCGTATTGTGACCGTCTACGGAGAGGACATTCCGCAGCAGATGGCGGAATATGCCAGGGTAAGCGGCGTCACCAAGATCGTTGTCGGCCGCACCAACTCGCGCGCGTCCTTCCTGCGCAGGCGCAGGAGCTTTGTGGACCGGCTCAATGCGCTGACCCCGGATATCGACGTGTACATCATCCCGGATGCTGAAGCGCGCCCCAGCTACCGTTCTCCGCGCCGGAAGGCAGTGCTCGCGGATGAGAGGCTCAGCCTGCGCTCGGCGGCGCTTGCCCTTGCGATTCTGGTCATCACCACCGCGCTCAGCGTGCTGAGCATGCGTCTGGGCTTTCACGAGGTCTTTGTCGTCACCCTGTATGTGTTCGGCATTCTGCTGACAGCGGTGATGACAGGCAACAGGCTGTTGGGTCTGGCGATGTCGATCGTCAGTGCGCTGACCTATAATTACTTCTTCACAGAGCCGTACCATACATTCATGGTCAGCGATCCCGGCTACATCATGGCGTTGCTGTTGATGGCAGCCATTTCCCTGCTTGCGGGAAATATGGCGCGCAGCGTGCGCCGTCAGGCGCGGCAGGAGGCGCAAAAGGCACACCGCACGGAGGTTCTTTTGCAGGCCAGCCAGAAGTTCCAGCAGATCACGGATGAAGAAGCCCTGCTTTCGCAGGCTGCCGGCGAGCTTGTCGCGCTGCTTGGGCGCAGCGTCATCATCTACCCCGCGCGGGACACGCTGGGCAAGCCGGTCTTTGTACCGTCGAAGGACGATACACACGGCATGGATTTCTATACGACGCCCGACGAATATGCCGTCGCCGCCTGGGCGCTCAAGAACCGCAAGCACGCGGGCGCAACGACGGGCACGCTGCCCGGCGCGAAGTGCCTGTATCTGACGGCCCGCAGCCAGACGCAGGTACAGGCTGTCGTGGGCATTTCCATGACGGATTGCGCAGAGCTGGAATCCTTTGAAAAAAATCTGCTGCTCACGCTGATGGATCTGGTATCGCTGGCTGTGGAGCGGATTCGGCTGACACAGACCCGGAACCAGGCGCAGCTGGAGGCGGAGCAGGCCCGCCTGCGCGCCAACCTCCTGCGGATGATCTCCCATGACCTGCGCACGCCGCTGACCTCCATTTCCGGCAACGCGGAGATTCTGCTGTCCGAGGAGGACAGGATCACCCCGGAGAAGAAGCGGACGCTGGCCCAGTACATCCGCAGGGACGCCCAGTGGCTGACCGATCTCGTGGAAAACCTGCTGGCCATGACCAAGATGGAAAACGGCACGGCGTCCTTGCAGCTCCAGCCGGAGATGGTGCGGGATGTGGTGGACATGGCGGTTGAGCATATCGGAGCGCGCATGGGGGACAGAGCGCTTCATGTGGAGATGGAGGATGAATTCCTCATGGCGAATATGGATGCGCACCTGATGACGCAGGTCATCACTAACCTGATTGACAATGCCATCAAGTACACGCCTGCCGGTTCTTCGATCGACGTCAAGGCATACGCCGTCCAAAACCGGGTGCGCATCGAGGTGGCGGATGAAGGGCCGGGGATTCCCGACGCCGAGAAGAAGCGCATCTTTGACATGTTCTACACGGGCAACAACGAGCACGGCGATGGGCGGCGGGGCATCGGTCTTGGCTTGTCACTCTGCAAAACGATTGTTCAGGCGCATGGCGGCAGCCTGTCCGTGCGTGACCGCACGCCGCACGGCAGCGTGTTTTGCATTGAAATTGCCCGCGAAGCGCTGACAGACAAACCGGAAGGAGAGAATCCCGCATGAACCAGAAGCAGTACAGAATCCTCATTGTCGAGGACGACAAGGCCATCCGCACGCTCATCGAAACCGCGCTGGAGGATGCGCAGATCGCCGCGATCAGCGCGTACAACGGCGCATCCGCCATCTCCCAGGTGCGGACGCAAAACCCGGATGTGATTCTGCTGGATCTCGGGCTGCCCGACATGGACGGCATTCAGGTCGTGGACGCCATACGCAGGATCACCATCAATCCCATCATCATCGTCAGCGCCCGCAGCGATGACGCAGACAAGATTGAGGCGCTGGATCACGGCGCGGACGATTATGTGACCAAGCCCTTCAACGTCGATGAGCTGATGGCGCGCGTGCGGGCAGCGGCCCGGCGCGTGGAGTTTTACAGCGGAAAGACCGATACCGCAACCGTCTTTGAAAACGGCGGCCTCTGCATCCACTATGATTCGATGGAGGTGACGGTCAGGGGAGAAATCATCCATCTGACGCCGATTGAGTACAGAATCCTCAAGCTGCTGGCGCAGAACATCGGCCGTGTGCTCACGCACAGCATGATCATCCGCGATGTCTGGGGAAGCCTGGATCAAAAGAGCGTCCCTTCTCTGCGTGTGTTCATGACGACGCTCAGGAGGAAGCTCGAGCAAAACAGCGACGGCGAACAGTACATTCAGACGCGAATCGGCGTCGGGTACAGGATGGTGCCGATGGAGAAATAAAGAGAGTCATATCTCACTGAATCCGGGACAGGTGAAACGCAAAACAGCGTGGAGCATGAAGATAAGAGTGTCAGTTTCAAAGGTGGTATCTGAAATGCCTGAAGAAACAAAGTATAAACAATCCAAATGGCTTTGCTGCCCGATATGTGGTACAAAAACAAGAACAAAAGTGCTTGATTCTACAGTTATGATAGATTTTCCGCTGTTCTGTCGGAAATGCAAAAAAGAGATGATTGTTACACTTGTTGCTAAACGAATATCCTATCAAGAAAACAACAATGAGCCTGACAGGTAAAGCAGGCTCATTGCTTTATTCTGTTTGAGCTGGCTTGCCGGAGGTATTCTCCGACAGCACCGCTTTGCTGATGCGAAGAAGAAGGTCCAACTCATTTGCATCGCATTGCGAGAGGAGAATCTGGAGCTCATCACGCACAGCGTTTTCCTCGCCCATTTCTGGATAAAAGAGCGTATTCGGATTGATTTCGAGGACACGGACAATCGGGACGAGATGAATCAGGCAGGGATTGCCGTCCAGCTTTTCGATATTCTGAATTGTCTTGATATTGACACCGGTGCGCTCTGCGGTTTCCATTTGTGTCCAACCCTTTTTGATTCGGGCATTTCGAACGGCGTATCCAAGCAATTGCGTGTAGCTATGCAACATAATTCACCTCTAAGTGAATTGTACATGAATACGCAGGATGTGAAAATTCCTTAAACTGGATGATGTTTCGGCAATATATTGCTGTTTTTCAAATTGGAATCAGCTGTAGAAATGACATCAGCATAGTCAATACGCACTTTATTGCATAAGACGGGATAACCATGCCTGTCAAGCGGCAATAAAGTGCGTTTCTTCTTATCCATGCTGTCGGTCGCCCCCATTTCTCATGGCTTAACGCAAAGAGAGAAATGGAGGTATGAGCATGAAGCTCAATGATGCGATTATATATCGAGGAAAGGATAAGACGATTATCCTGACACGCGAGGATTTTGAAAACGAGGAGGAATTCGAGAAATGGCTCCACTGGATGCGTGAGAATGCGTCCAGCAAAGGGTTAGGCAGGTCAGTCCGTCTCTGGGAGGATATGAGCCTTGTGGCGGATTTGTCGGAAGCAGAAATTCTGAGGGATGAGGATGAACAGCATCTGTGGCGAATTGCCAGACAGAACCTTTCGCAAACGCAGTACCGAAGGCTGAACATGTATATCATGGACGAGATGACTTTGCAGGAGATTGCAGACAAGGAGGGCGTTTGCTTTCAGGCTGTCCACAAGTCAATTGTCGGAGCCAAGAGAAAGCTGCGGAGAATTCTGGAGCGTAAGCGAAACAGTCGATGAGATGATCTGATTATCCTATACGGATTTGTGACATCAGAATGGATGAAATACGTCCAAAAAAGAAAAATGTAAACTATTTGTGCTGAAGGGTAGAAAAACACGTCGATATACGCATGATAGGTGAAGGGCTGATTTCCTTCATGATCTTTGACAACCGCATGAACTCACAGCCTGTACAAAACCCTGTGAATGAGCGGCAAGGCGCACAGCGCGACGATGGCATGTCCGGAGCGATCCATGTGCACTGAATCCGGTTTGGCAGACCGGGGCGCAACGAGAGCACAGGGGGCTAACGATACTTCCTCACGGCTCTTCAAGGACTGGAAGAGAGCTTCTTGCTGTGCCGCCAAATGGTACGAGCATTGGAAGCTATGACATCCTTGCTACGGATGGCAGGCAATGAGCAGATCACTGAAGTGTTGGCAGGAGAATTCCTGCCTGGCTTTGGCGTACAGCGCGCGATGCTGCGCCGGCATCAGAGGCCATGCGGCAGGGCACGGCTCTGCCGCATCCTTCTGCTGCTGACCGTAAGCTCCCGATGGATACAGAGAACAAAGGAACCCGTATCCTTGCGGGTTTTTCATAACGGATTTATGATGGTGTTGTTCAGCAAAGACGTTCAGCACCACATCAAAAGATTGGAGGAAGAAAAGTGGAAAACACGGCAGGTGCAACTCGGATGGCTTCTAAAACATATACCGCTGAACAGGTTGCGGCGATTTTGGGTGTGAGCGTTCGCAAAGTATACATTCTCTGCGAGACCACGAAGGATTTCAAGGTCATTCGCATGGGAAAGCGTTGTATGCGCATTCACAAGGAATCCTTTGACAGGTGGTTTGACAACATGTGCGGGATTCAGTGATGCGCCGGAAGGGGCGTTCATATGGCGACACTCAAAGCGAGGGGTGAAAACCACTCGGTCATCTATCCTTACACGACGGCGGATGGTCAGAGGAAGCAGCAATGGGAAACATACAGCACAGAGCTGGAAGCGCTTCAGCGAAAGACCTATATCGACTATCTGCAAAAGAACAAGATGCAAAAGGAGCTGCTGCTCGCTGCTGTAACCTATCGCCAGCAGCGCGCAAGCGAAAAGCAGGCAAAAGAAAAGCTCCTTCAGCCTGCTGTCAGGTGCGAGCCTGCGCCAGCGGGGAAGGAGGACAACCGGACAAAGACCTATGGAGAATTTGTGGAGAAGTGGCTGCCTTACCACATGCGCAAAAAGGGACTGTCTCCCAATACCTATGACAGCTATCGGGCGAATCTGAACAACCACATTCTCCCCGTATTTGGGAATGTAGTCATGAGCACGATCACGTCGGAGGATATCGATGATTTTCTCGACAGCTTGACCATGAAACCGTGCAGCGGTTCCAAAGCCTATCGCGGCGATGGCTATGTGGAGACACTTTCGTCCTCGTCCGTCAAGAAGTGCTATACAGTGCTGACGGCAGGCTTCCCGGATGCGAAGAAGTGGCATTACATCGACGAAATCCCGGAAACGACGCCGCCGGCGGAAAAGACGAAGAAACGGAGGGCCTGGGAGCCGCAGAAGGTTTTTGAGGTCATGGAGGCGGCGAAGGACAACAAGCTGCTGCATCTGGCCATTCATCTTGCCTTTGTCTGCTCGCTTCGCGCAGGGGAGGTGGCGGGGATTGATGTCAACACCTTGGATTTCCGGGACAACAGCATGTGGATCGTCGGGCAAATCCAGCGGGTATCCGATAAGTCGCTGGCTGTGCTGCCAAAGCATGTGGTTCTTCGCATCTTTCCAAAGTGCCTGAAGACCTCACAGAGCAGTCTGATCCTCAAAGGCCCCAAAACAGAGGGCAGCCGGAGAAAGCAGTATCTGACGGCTCCCCTTGCCCGGGAAATCCGTGAGCGGCTGGAGCAGATCAAGAAGGACAAGGCGTATTTCGAGGACTTGTACAGCGATTACGGCTTGCTCATGTGCCAGCCGGACGGCAGGCCGCTCGATCAGAAGTCGCTGGACAAGGCCTTTAAGGACCTGCAGCGTTCCCTGCAAATCCCGAAAGAGGAACAGATCGAGTTTCAGGGACTGCGCAAATCCGGCCAGATGCACAAGGTCAGGCTCTCGCAAAACAATTACCAGCTGGTTGCAGAAAACAGCGGGCAATCGCCCGAGGTGCTGATGAGCAACTACAACGAGGCAAGGGAGACGGAGAAGCGCGCACTGGCTGCGATGGTGGAGAGGAGCTTCTATCCCTCGGCTCGTCATGAGGAAGCGGCAATCAACCCGCAGGCGGCTTCCATCATGGAGGCACTGAACGGGAATCCTGAGTTGGCCGGTCAGATTCTGAAGAAGCTGCTCCTTCAGACAACCTATGCGCAACCAAACGCAACAGTCACAGGCTAGGAAAATTAGCAGGATCGTTAGCAGGATGGCTGCCAATCGATGCCTGCTAATGAAATTAGCAGAGATGTAGTTCGGGGTTACGATCTTCGGCTTCAAAGTGCGAAGCCCGAAAAACTCAGTCAGGGCACAAAAAAATCACCCTCCGCGTCTATATCGGAAGGTGATTTTATGGAGCTGATACCCGGATTCGAACCGGGGACCTCATCCTTACCAAGGATGCGCTCTACCTGCTGAGCTATATCAGCGTCGCAACGAAATGTATTTTAGCATGGTTCGGGCAAATTTGCAACCCCTTTTGACCATTTTCCCGAAAAAGATTTGTCCAAAGATTCGCGCGTATCCTCAAAACAGGGTTGACTTTTGCGCGGGGCTTGGATACAATAATCAGGTATATAAAGGCGATGAAGGGAATGGCGGCGCAGGGGCACCCTCAGAGAGCCGGCGGCTGGTGCAAGCCGGCGGGCTGCTGCGCAGGCTTCTCCTCCCGGAGCTTCGCGGGCGAAGGATTCAGTAGTCCGCGGCGGGCTGGCCCCGTGACAGGCCATGGCTTATGCCGCTGAGGGCTGCTTGCAGCCGAATCAGGGTGGTACCGCGCTTGCATTCAGGCGCCCCTGTGCATGATGGATTCGTGCAGGGGCGCTTTTGTTGTCCTTGCAGGGTGAAAGAGGAGGAAATGATCCATGAGTAAGGCCTATAATCCCGAGGAGATTGAGCTGAAATGGCAAAAGCGCTGGGAGGATGCGCACTGCTTTGAGGCCAAGGCAGACCACAGCAAGCCCAAGTTCTATGGGCTGATCGAGTTCCCGTATCCGTCCGGCGCGGGCCTGCACGTCGGCCATCCGCGCTCCAA
>JBJEYK010000270.1:0-3839 GCA_051886775.1 Candidatus Ventricola sp.
TGCTGGCGGTGCTGCCGATGGTCGGCGGCAGCAACATGCACCTGATGAAGGCGGAAAGCCCAGGCCCCGTGGTGGGCAAGCTCGTGCCCAAGGTGCGCTACACCGCCCGCATCCTGTACTGCCTGTACATCGTGCTGACGGCGCTGGAGTTCGCGCTGCTGGTACTGGGGCGGATGAATCCGTTCGACGCGCTGTGCACGGCGTTTGCCACGGCGGGCACGGGCGGCTTCGGCGTGCGAAACGACTCCATCGCCGGCTTCTCGCCCTACATCCAGTGGGTCGTGACGGTGTTCATGATCCTCTTCGGCGTCAACTTCAACGTGTATTTCCTCATCTGGATGCGCAAGCTGCGCCAGGCTGCCCGCTGCGAGGAGATGCGCTGGTATCTGGCGATCATCGTCTGTGCGTCGCTGCTCATCTGCGCCAACATCTATGACACTGCGCTCACGCTGGAGCATAACCTGCGTACGTCGTTTTTCCAGGTGGCCTCGATCATCACCACCACCGGCTTCGCCACGGCGAACTTCGACCTGTGGCCGGCGTTCTCCAAGGCGATTCTCGTGCTGCTGATGTTTATCGGCGCGTGCGCGGGCAGCACGGGCGGCGGCCTCAAGGTGTCGCGCTGGGTGATGGCGGGCAAGGCGCTGGGCGGCTATCTCGGCTCGTTTCTGCATCCGCGCTCCGTGGTGCGCATCCGCTTTGAGGACAAGGACGTGGAGAGCGACACCATGCAGGCCATCTATGTGTACCTGGTGGGCGTCATCGTGATCTTCTCTGCCTCGGTGCTGCTGGTGTCGCTGGAGAACATGGATCTGGTGAGCACATTCACCGCCGTGGCGGCGACGTTCAACAACATCGGCCCGGGCCTTGGCGCCGTCGGCCCGACGTGCAATTTCAGCGGCCTGTCCGATTTGTCCAAATGCGTGCTGATCTTCGACATGCTTGCCGGGCGGCTGGAGGTCTTCCCGATCCTGATGCTGCTCTATCCGCCGCTGTGGCGGGAGACGATCCGTGAGCACCGGCGCAAGCAGCGCCGCCGCGCAGCGGCGGAGCGGATGCGCTGAGCCGGCGGCAAAACGACAGAAACGACAGAAAGGAAGGACTTCCATGCGCACGATTCGCTGGGGCATTCTCTCCACGGGCACCATCGCCCGCAACTTCGCCGAGACGGCTGCCCGGATGGGCGGCGAGGTCGACATCCTCGCCGTGGCCTCCCGCAGCATGGCGTCAGCCGACGCCTTTGCCGATCGCTACGGCATTGCCCGCCGCTACAACAGCTATGAGGCGCTGGCCGCCGATCCGGACGTGGACATCGTCTATGTCGCCACGCCGCACAGCCGCCACTTTGAGGACATGAAGCTGCTCATCGCGCACGGCAAGCACATTCTGTGCGAGAAGAGCTTCACCGCCGACGCTGCGCAGGCGCGCGAGATCTTCCGCCTGGCGGGGGAGAACGGCGTGTTCGTCATGGAGGCGTTCTGGACGAAGCTCTGCCCGCTCTACCGGCAGATCGAGCGGGTGATCGCAGACGGAACGATCGGCGAGCTCTGCGCCGTCACCGCGCAGTACGGCTACAAGACCGCGCGGCAGGCGCGCAAGTTCGACGCGCAGCTGGCCGGCGGCACGCTGCTGGACATCGGCGTTTACGCCGTGGGCTTTGCCTGCATGCTGCTGGGCTACGCGCCCGACGAGGTGCAAAGCCGCCTGATCATGAACGACCAGGGCACCGACGCGACCGACGCCATCCTGCTGCGCAGCGGCAGCGCCGTCGCGCAGCTCACCTGCGCCATTGGCGCTGTGATGCCCACGCACGCCGCCGTATTCGGCACGAGGGGGCGCATCGACATCCCCGACTTCAAGAACCCGCAGCGCGCGACCGTGATCACGGACGACGGCGCGCAGACGGTGCTCGAGCACGCCTTCGAGGTCAACGGCTTTGAATACGAGCTGCGCGAGGCGCAGGACTGCGTGCGCGCGGGCAAAACGCACTCGGACGTGATCACGCCGGAGCAGACCATCGCCGTCATGGAGCTTCTGGACACCGTGCGCGCGCAGAGCGGCATGCGCTTTACCGTTTGAAAAATAACACAAAACGATTGCAGCTTCAGAAGCATTTGGCCCGCATTGCCTCAGAATTTGGGGCGTGCGGGCCTTGTTTGTGCGTTTTCGCGGAGAGTCAAAAGAAAAATCGACAAAACCGCTTTTCATTTTTCGGCCAATCTGATATAATGGAAAACAGATGGGAGCGGGGAACGCGATTGCCGCTCTCCAGACAGCAAAATCAGCCGCCACGCGGCATATAAGGAGGCGCAATCCATGAAGGACTATATGGTGAAGGATATCCGCAACATCGCGGTATTGGGACACGGCTCTGAAGGCAAGACGACGCTCGTCGAGTCGATGCTCTACGCGGCCGGCGTGACCGATCGGCAGGGCCGTGTCGAAGATGGCAATACCGTCAGCGACTGGGATCCCGAAGAGATCAAGCGCCATATCTCCATCAGCGCGTCCGTGGCCCCGATCGAGGTTCACGGCAAGAAGCTCAACATCATCGATGTCCCCGGCTACTTCGACTTCGCGGGCGAAATGGCTGGCCCGCTGCACGCCGTGGAGGGCGCTGTGCTCGTCATGAGCGCGGTGACCGGCCTGTCCACCGGCTTTGAAAAGGCATGGAACGAGACCGGGAAGCACGGCCTTGCACGCATCATCGCCGTCACCCAGGTCGATCGTGAACATATCAACTACCGCAAGGTGCTCGACGACCTGCGCGCAGCCTACGGCAACTGCATCATCCCGACTGTGCTGCCCATCGGCGAGGGCACTTCCTTCCGCGGCGTGGTCGACGTGCTGACGGGCAAGGCCTTCACCGGCGCGGGCAAGGACCGCAGGGAGATCCCGATTCCTGAGGAGATGAAGCCCCAGGTGCAGGAGGCCATCGAGGCCTGCCATGAGGCTGCCGCGTCCACCAGCGAGGAGCTGATGGAGAAGTTCTTCGACGAGGGCACCCTCTCCGAGGTCGATATGCTGCGCGGCCTGTCCGTGGGCATCTACGAGGGCAGCATCGTGCCCGTCGCCCCGGTCGCCAGCCTGAACGGCATCGGCGTGCGCCCGCTGCTCTACGAGCTGGCCATGTACATGCCTTCCCCGATGGAGCACACCTATCACGGCATTAACCCGAAGACCAAGTCCATGCACATCCGCCACGCGGACATGTCCGAGAGCTTCACCGCCCAGGTCTTCAAGACCATCGCCGACCCGTTCGTGGGCAAGCTGTCGCTGATCAAGGTCATCTCCGGCGTGCTCACCCCGGCGACCGCGCTGTTCAACGCCAACGCCGACAAGCCCGAGAAGGCCGCCGGCATCTTCATGATCCGCGGCAAGAAGCAGACCCCCGTGTCCATGCTCTGCGCGGGCGACATCGGCGCGCTCTCCAAGCTGCAGTACACCTCCACCGGCGACAGCCTGTGCGAGATCGGCAAGGTCGTCCAGTATGACGGCATCGACTTCCCTGCGCCGCAGCTGTCCATGGCCGTGTACGCCAAGAAGGCGGGCGAGGAGGACAAGGTCTTCTCCGGCCTGGCGCGCCTGTGCGAGGAAATGCCGGACGTCGTCGTAGCCAAGGATCCGATGACCACCGAGACGCTCATCAGCGGCCAGGGCGAATTGGAGCTGGAGATCATCCGCCAGAAGCTGCTGACGAAGTTCGGCGCGGACGCCGTGTTCAAGGATCCCAAGATCGCCTACCGCGAGTCCATCCGCAAGACCATCAAGGTGCAGGGCCGCCACAAGAAGCAGTCCGGCGGCCACGGCCAGTTCGGCGACGTGTGGATCGAGTTCTC
>JBJEYK010000271.1:0-3833 GCA_051886775.1 Candidatus Ventricola sp.
ACCCGGGACACCCTGATTAAGAGTCAGGTGCTCTACCAACTGAGCTAATGGTGCATATTGGAGCGGGTGATGGGAATCGGACCCACGTAGCCAGCTTGGAAGGCTGGAGCTCTACCATTGAGCTACACCCGCACAGTGGAGCGGTAGACGAGATTCGGACTCGCGACATCCACCTTGGCAAGGTGGCACTCTACCACTGAGCTACTACCGCATAATGGTGCGGGTGAAGAGACTCGAACTCATACGCCTCTGGCAACAGATCCTAAATCTGCCGCGTCTGCCATTCCGCCACACCCGCAAAGTCACTAAAATGGTGACCCATTGGGGATTCGAACCCCAGGCACCCTGATTAAAAGTCAGGTGCTCTACCAGCTGAGCTAATGGATCAAAATGGCTGGGGTGGCAGGATTCGAACCTTGCGAATGCGGGAGTCAAAGTCCCGTGCCTTGCCGCTTGGCGACACCCCAACGTCCTTGCATTGAACAGCAGAAAAAAATGGGGTGAGTAGTGGGGCTCGAACCCACGACCTCCAGGGCCACAACCTGGCACTCTAACCAACTGAGCTATACCCACCACATGGCGCGCCTGAAGGGATTCGAACCCCTGGCCCACGGCTTAGAAGGCCGTTGCTCTATCCGACTGAGCTACAGGCGCACGGTTCTGCTTCCACAGCGCTGCGGCGATCCCGCTGACAGATGTTGATTATACAGGAATCGATCGTATCTGTCAAGCCGTTTTATCCACTTTTTTTCTTTCCGTCGGCGCCAACCGCGTCCGCCCTCCCGTTCAGGCATGGCCGCTGCCGCAGGAGGGCGGTTTCACGGCCTGTGCTGCGGCATCCGATGTCCATCCGGCGCGTCGTCAGGTGTGATCCAGCAGCACCTCGCTGTTGGTGCCATAAAAGATATCCCCTCGCCCGGAAACGATCCGGCAGAATTCCTCGATCAGCGGCCAGGTCTCAAACTGATCGAACTCGTAGCTGTGTCCCCAGAGGAAGAACAGCTGCGGCGTTTCAGGCTTGCTGTCCACAAACGCGCGCGCCAGCTCCAGCAGGCGGGGATTGGCGTGACGGCAGGTCGTAGGCAGGCGCATCAGGTCGGCAGGAACGGCAAAGGTCTCCGTCTGGATGCAGGTGCGCGCATAGCGCATGCCCTCCTCCCGGGCAATCTCCGCCACGCGGTCGGTATAGGCGCCGTAGGGATAGGCCATGCCGGTGATCTCCCGGCCAAAGCACCGGGCAAGCGTATCCCGGCAGCGCGCGATCTCCTCGCGGACAGTCGCCTCGTCTGCCTGCTCCAGATGCAGATGGGAGCAGGTGTGCCCGGCCACCTCATGCCGCGCATACACGCCGGGCAGCTCCTCCATGGTCAGGTGGCGCACGGTGATGGGCGGCTTGGAAAAGACGTCCTGCTCACGCTGGCGGTCCGGATTCAGATTGAAGGTTGCGCGCAGCCCATAGCGGTCGAGCAGCTCGATGAGCCGGATATCCTGCGTCACGCCGTCATCGTAGCTGAGCGTAACGGCCTTCATTTTTCCATTCCACATGGGTGTCCCCTCCCCTGCCAATGCAGTATCTGTGCGCCGGCACGGCAACGCTCAGGCCGCCCGGCTGCAACCGCAGTGTATCCGCGTCGCGAGACTCCCGCCGCAGCCACGGCGTATATGCGTTTCACGGAGCCAGTCATCCCCGCCTTCCATCCGGCTCTCTTTGGTCGCCTTTGCTGCGGCGGTGTGAGCACGTATCATAGGCTACCTTGATCGGCCGGATACATTGTACCACACGATCCGCTTGTGTGGAGCATTTTTCGCAGATATTGCGCTGTGCCGTGATCAGGGGGCGCCGGCGCGCTGCGCATCTTTGCGGGAGATGCCCCGGCAGGCCTTCATCATCGTCCATTGACAAGTCCCTGCCTGAATTGTATAATATTATAAATCGATCAAATTGTGGAGGAATGATTATGCGCAGACTGCTTGCTCTCGCCCTATGCCTGATGACGGTTTGCTTCTGCGTCATCGCTGCATCTGCAGAAAGTGAATGGCATCCGCAGCTGGCTGACTGGAACCGTCCCGCGCTGAGCTACAAAACCCAAAAGGGCAACAATGGCTATGCGATCTCATCGGATTACCTGAACACCGTGATGAGGGTGAGCGCCGCCAGCAGCGGCTGGAGCCGCATCACCGCCTCCACGGCAGGCTGCTACAGCTTCTCCGTGAACACGGATCTGCTGCCCGAAAAGATCAGCAAGCTGACCCTTCAGATCTACCGCTATTTCGACAACGACGAAAACCTCAGGAACACCGATACCCTGACCTATACCAGAGGGCAGGGTGTGGTGACGCACACCATTGCGGACGTGATGACGGATCAGGAGCTGTTCTGGACGCAGAACGGCAGTGGTTTTGATTACCTGCTGATGATCAGCACCGCGGATTTTGCCGGGGAAAAGGGAGACGACACCGCGCCGGTGCCCCCTGCGAGCATCGGGACAGTGGCTGCCAGTGATCTTCTCACCGGCACCCCGATTCTGACGGAAACCCCTTCTGTGGGTGACACCTTCTTCATGGGCTGGTATGAGCAGGACAATGACCTGAACAACGGCCGCGAGCGGATCGAATGGACTGTGCTGGAGGTGGACGAGGGCAGGGGCACCGTTCTGGTCATCTCGAGCTTGGCGCTGGACTGCAAGATCTATCACCCCTCCCGCACGGGAATCGCCTGGGGAGATACATACCTGCGCAACTGGCTGGTGAACACCTTTGCCAACAGCGCGCTCAACCCCAGAGAGCAGGCCTGCATCGTCCCTCAGCAGGTGGCCAATGCGACCGATACCGTCACCATGCTGGACGAGAAGCAGATTGCCAAGTACCGTCTGGCGAAGACTGGCTGTCTGGTCAGCGATTACGCCGCCAATCTGCCCAATCCTGTGAACATCAATGACGACGGCTTTGGCTGCTGGTGGGTTCGCATGGACAAGACCACATCCAGCTGCAAGATGAAGTTTGTGGGGCGCGGCGGCTATGTATACGCGGCATCAAAGACCGACCAGAAGGGCTATCTGAAGACAAGGGGCGGCAACTACACCACCTCCAAGGATAACGGCATCCGCCCTGCCATGCTGCTTGATCTCTCCGCCCTCAGAAGCACGATGCTGGAGGACGACTTCAGCGTGGTGATCGGCACTGTGGTGGATGCCTCGAATCCGACACAGCGCGTGGCGGGCGCCGCCGTCACCATCTGCGGCCAGACCGTGTACACCGATCGCAACGGCGAATTCGTGGTTGGCGTGGATGCGGGCGCCGTGCCCTATACGGTGGAGCACAGCGACTACATCCCGGTAAACGACGCCTTCACCGCAACCGGCGGTCAGCAGAGCATCATCATTGCCGTCTCCCGCCGCATGGCCTGGAATGAATACCGTGTGGTGCTGACCTGGGGCGCGTATCCACGGGATCTGGACTCCCACCTGTGGGGCGTCTCGGAGAGCGGCTCCTCCTATCATGTGTTCTTCCCGCAGCTGCGGGCGGACAGCGGCAAGGCGCTGCTGGAGTGGGACGACACCACCTCCTACGGCCCCGAAACCACCCACTTCCTTGCTTATCCCGGCAAGACCTATACCTTCAGCATTCACGATTACACCCACCGCGGCAGCTCCTTCACCGACGCCATGGCCAACTCCGGCGCCAAGGTTGTGGTTTACCGGGGCGATGCGCTGCTGGCAATCTATGAGGTGCCCGCCGGCGACGGCACGGTGTGGGACGTGTTCACTGTGTACGACAATGAAATCACCCCCGTCAACACCATGACCTACCGCAGCGATCCCGCAGCCGTCGGC
>JBJEYK010000272.1:0-3810 GCA_051886775.1 Candidatus Ventricola sp.
TGGCGGTGATGTTGGCATCGCCGAAGAACTGGCCGCCGTAGGTGTAGTTGATCTCAATGGCCTGGCCCATCTCCACAGCCGCAGCGTTCGCGCCCTGCACGAAGCCGTAGCCATAGCGCTGGACAGCCGGCACCGCCATGCCGCCCAGGAAGCCCAGCTTGGTGAAGCCGTCCTTCACAGCCGCATAGCCGGCCACATAGCCCGCCTGCTCCTCGCCGAAGACCGCGCAGTAGAGGTTCTCCAGCGCGTCGGTGCCCAGGTCAAACGCGGACACGTCAACAGCGATGAACTTCACGTCGGGATACAGCTCCTGCGCCTGCGCGACGGTCGCGCCGAACAGGAAGCCCGGCAGGACGATGGCCTTCGCGCCGTCGGCCACAGCCTGGTCGATGGAGCCAAGACGCTCGTCGTCGCTGTCCGCGGCGGGCTGATAGTACTGATAGGAGAGGTTGTTCGCCTTGGCGAACGCCTCAACACCCTGCCAGCAGGCCTGATTGAAGGACTCGTCGTCGATGGTGCCCACGTCGGTGACCAGCGCGACCTCCGCCGCCATAGCGGGGACAGCGCACATCGCCAGCAGAGCGACCAGGACGAGCAGCATGGAAAGAACCTTTTTCATGATACATTCCTCCTGTTTCGATATTGTGTGCCAATTGGCACAAGCCTTACTGTATTATAGCATTGACTGCATGGATTTGCAATTGATTTTACCGCGAAAGACAAAGGTTCCGGCATCACCGCTGACTCCCGTGCATTCCCGTGAATCCCTCGCCCAGCGCCTCGTGCACGTCGCACACGGTGACGAAGGCATTCGGGTCGATCTCGGCGACGATCTTCTTGAGCCTGGGCGCTTCCGTGCGCGAGAGCACGCAGATCAGCGCGTCCACGCGCTGGCCGGAATAGGTGCCCTCGGCCATCAGGCGGGTGCAGCCGCGGTCCACCTCGCTGTGAATCCGGCGGACAATCTCGTCGGACTCGCGTGAGATGATCATAAACTGCATCGCCGCGTTGAAGCCCTTGATGATCATGTCCATCGCATACGAGGACACGAACAGCGAGATCAGCGCCCACAGACCCGCCTCCACGCCGAAGACCATGGACGCGATGATCACCACGATGCCGTCGATGGCCAGCAGGATCGCCGGGATCGACGCAAAGCCGATCTTCTCGTGCACCATCTTGGCCGCCATGTCCGTGCCGCCCGTGGTCGCGCCCCCGCGAACGACCAGCCCCAGCCCCACGCCCAGCAGCAGACCGCCGTAGATCGACGCCAGCATCACGTTGCCCGACAGGTCGCCCACGGGCAGCACGTCGATGAACAGCGACAGCAGCAGCATCGCAATGAACGAGCGCACGGCAAAGCGCCAGCCAACCGTGCGCCAGCCCATCAGAAACAGCGGCACGTTGATCAGCACGCTGAGCAGACCCACGCTCAGCGGCAGAAAGCTGGCCAGCACGGTGGAAATGCCCGTAACCCCGCCCGGCGCCAGGTCATAGGGCAGAAAAAACGCCTTGAACGAAAAACCGCCCAGCAGCGTGCCCAGCAGGATGAGCGCGTAGTCCTTCGCCAGCTGCTTGCCCTCGCGGCGGAAATCGATCGCCTGAACTATCGACATGTGAAAACCCTCTTTCTGCGGCAGGCCCTCGTTGGCCTGTCCGCCATCCTTTCGAGAAAGAAGCAGGGAGCGCCTCCCTGCCCGAAGCCATCAGCAAAGCGGCAGTCGTCTCTGGGGATGTATGAAGGGGCCGCAGCCCCTTCATATGATAATCCGCAGGACCGGCTTTGCCGGTTCGAGGAGCAGACACAGTCTGCTTCCGATATCATTTGGAGTGTGCCCGTAGGGCGCGCGGGAAATGATGTTTCCCGTTCCCCATCCGATGCAAGGATGCGAAAGCAGACTTGCATCGATTCAACTCAGCTCCAGCGCCAGATGCAGCGCCTGATTCACCCGCGCCATCGACAGCTCGCCAAGCCGCCCCGCCCGGGTGCGCAGCCGCCGCTTCTCCAGCGTGCGGATCTGCTCGCACAGCACGAGCGAATCGCATTTGAGGCCGCTGTCGCGCGCGGCAATCCATACGTGTGTGGGCAGGTCGTTCTTTCCTATTTTAGAGGTAATCGCCGCGCAGATCACCGTCGGAGAAAAGCGGTTTCCCCGGTCGTTCTGCACGATGAGCACCGGGCGCACGCCGCCCTGCTCGCTGCCCACCACGGGATCCAGATCCGCGATGAAAATATCTCCGCGAAGAATCTCCATGATCTCACAACCCAGATGATCAAATCATGAAGCCTCCACCCTGCGGTATCATTCTATGCGCAGGCACTCGCACACGTCCCAGGCCGTCACCGCGCGCGACCCGCGCTGCGCCGCCGCCCTTTCGCCCGCCAGGCCGTGATAGGCTGCCCCGACGCGCGCCGCGTCCATCGGCGTCATCCCCTGCGAAAGCAGCCCGGCAATCACGCCGGACAGCACGTCGCCGCAGCCGCCGGTGGCCATGGCCTCGCAGCCGGTCACGTTCAGCGCCGCGTCCTCGCCGCGCACAATCACCGTCGTCGCGCCCTTGAGCAACACCGTGCAGTCCATCTCGCCTGCCAGCTGCTGCGCGTATTCCACCGGCGCAGCCAGGATGTCCGCCACGCGCACGCCGCACAGCCGCGCCATCTCGCCCGGATGCGGGGTGAGCACGGTGTTCTTGCCCACCCTGCCGCCGTGCTGCGCCAGCAGCACCAGCGCGTCCGCGTCGATCACCTTGGGCAGATCGCCGGAAACCAGGGCTTCAATCGCGAGCCATGCGCCCTCCTCCCGGCCCAGCCCCGGGCCGATGGCCAGCGCCTGCTTGCGCTGCGAAAGCGCCTGAAGCGCGTCCGCAGCGCCCGCGTCCAGAGAAGCGCCGTCGGAAACCACCTGCGCCATCGCGCAGGGCGCACCGATCTGCAGCGGCGTCAGCGCGGCAAACGGACACGCCGCCGTCACCAGACCCGCGCCCGCGCGCAGCGCCGCGCGCGCTGCCAGACAGGCCGCGCCCGCCATGCCCTCGCTCCCGGCGACGACCAGCACATGGCCGAACGTCCCCTTGTGCGCATCGCGGCTGCGGGCGGGCAGCAGCGCCCGCGCATCCTGCTCCTGGAGCACGTCCAGCCCCTGCGCGCCGTCCCACTCCGGAAGGATACCGATGTCCGCGACGGTCAGCGTCCCGGTCAGCGCGCGCCCGGGAAAGAGGAAAAGCCCGTGCTTGGGCCGGTGGAACGTCACCGTCTCTGTCGCGCGGACGGCCTCGCCCGGGGTCTGACCCGTCGCGCCGTCCACACCGGAGGGGATGTCCACTGCGATCACCGGCAGGCCGCTGGCGTTGATGCGCTGCACCGCGGAAAGCGCCGTGCCTTCCGGCGCGCCGCGCAGCCCCGTGCCGTAGAGCGCATCGACGATCGCCGCGCAGCCCGCAGGAAGCTCCGGCGCCTCGCCGTAGAGGATGCTCATGCCCGCGCCGCAGACGTTGAGCAGGCAGGCGTTCACGCCCGCATCGCCCTGCATCTTCGACGGGCTCTTCATCAGCCACACCTCGGCCCTGCCGCCGCGCTGCATCCACAGCCGCGCAGCCGCACAGCCGTCGCCGCCGTTGTTTCCCCCGCCGCAGACGAACAGCACCAGACTGCCCGCAGGCGCATGGCGCGCAAGGCAGTCCGCCACCGCCTGCGCGGCGTGCTCCATCAGCAGCATGGACGGATAGCCCGTGCCATCCAGAAAGGCGCGTTCCATCTCCCGCATATCCTGTGGAGAAATCGTGTGCAGCATACATGCCCCTCCCTTATTC
>JBJEYK010000273.1:0-3739 GCA_051886775.1 Candidatus Ventricola sp.
AGCACGCCGTCCAGGATGTTGACGATGCGCGAGCCGTGGCGCGCGATCTTCAGGTCGTGCGTGATCATGACGATGGTGCGCCCCTCGTCGTGCAGCGCCTCAAACAGCTCCATCACCTGCTCGCCGGTCGTCTGGTCCAGCGCGCCGGTCGGCTCGTCCGCCAGCAGCAGGGTCGGGTTCGTCGCCAGCGCGCGGGCAATCGCCACGCGCTGCTGCTGTCCGCCGGAGAGCTGGTTGCGGTGGTGGTGCAGCTTATCGCCCAGCCCCACGCGCTCGAGCATCTCCCGCGCGCGGCGCGTGCGCTCTCTGGCCGGCACGCCCGCGTAGATCAGCGGCAGCTCCACGTTCTGCATGGCGTCCAGCCGCGGCAGCAGCTGGAATTGCTGGAAGATGAATCCGATCTCCCGGCTGCGGATGCGTGCCAGCTGCTTCTGATCCAGATCCCGGATCATGCGTCCGTGCAGCAGATAGGTGCCCGAGGTCGGCGTGTCCAGGCAGCCGATGATGTTCATCAGCGTGGACTTACCGCTGCCCGACGGCCCCAGCACGGAGAGGAACTCGCCCTCGTCGATGTCCAGGTCAATCCCCTTGAGGATCGTCTGCACCTCGTCACCCATCCGGTACTGCTTGACGATCTGGCGCATTGAGAAAAAGTCGTTGCTCATCTGCGCCTCCGCTCACTTGCCCAAGGCTGCGCTTCTCTGCTCGCGCATCTGTTCCATCAGCTCCATCATGGAGATGCCGCTGGGCTTTAGCACCGTATCACCGGGCTTCAGGCCCGATTGGATCTCCACCATCACGCCGTCGCTTGAGCCCAGCGTCACATCCAGGCGCTGCGGCTCCTTCGCCGTGCCGACATAGACGTACGGTCGATTGTATTCGTCGAACTGCACCGCGTCCAGCCGCAGCAGCGCCGCGCCGAGCACCTGATCGCGCAGCATCTTCGCGCTCACCTGCATGCCGGGGTACGCGTCCTCCGCCTCGCCGATGGGCACCGTCGCCGTGTAGTACGACAGATCGCCGGAGGCCGTGCCGTTCTTGTCGATCGCCGAGACCGCGCTCTCCAGCTGCTCATCCGTCGCCAGGATCGTGACGGACACCGCGTTGCCGGGCTTGACCGCGTGCACGTCGTACTCGTCCACGTCCAGGCGCACCTCCAGGCGGTCCATGTCGATGATCTGCGCGACTGTCTCGCCCGCCGTCACCACATCGCCTGCCGCGATGGACAGGCTCGTCAGCTCGCCGTCGATATCGCTCTCCACCGTCTCGCCGCCCTCCAGGCGATAGAGCCGGTCGCCCTTGCGCACCTGCTGGTTCTGCGTCACATAGACCGTGCGCACCGTCCCGGCCTGGCTGGCCGTGATCGTCTGTGTGCGCGGCGCGTACACCAGGCCGTCAAAGTTGTAATAGGTCGTCAGATCGCCCTGCGTCACCGGTACTCCGGTATAGGCCGCGGACTGCGTCTGCCTGGAGAAAAACACAAACCATCCCACGATCAGCAGCACAGCCGCCGCTAAGATGATCCACTTGATCCATCGTCTCTTTTTCTTCACGCGCTCAGCCTCCTTGTATCGCAATGGGGGCATTATACCACACCTCCCGCCGTTACTCAACAGGGTGAGATAATTTTGCTGCGACGGTCAATCATACTGCGCCGCCAATCCCCTGTAAAACGCCGCCGCACCGGAAAGTTCCTCCGCGCTGGGGTGACCCTTTGCCATGCCGCCGATCAGCTTGAACGGGCCGAACGTATTGAATCCGTAGCAGCCGTATTCGCCCAGCACCTGCGCGTGCCGCTTCTGCGCCGCCTCCGCGATCGCTCTGGTGTACCCTGCCCTTTCGGCGCCGTAGGTATAGATGAAGAAAACGCGCGCGTGCTCCGGCAGATTCTCCGCCGCGCGCAGCACCATCTTGTGGAACTTGGAATAGTAGATGCCCGACGCAAAGCCCACCAGGTCAAAGCCGCTCAGATCAATCGGGCCAGCTGCGACCGCGTCGATGAGCGTGATGCCGGGATTCTCTGCCCGAATGGCCTCCAGCAGCTTCAGCGTATTGCCGTGGTGCTTGGAATAATACACAATTCCCGTTTTCATGACGATTTCCTCCTTGACGTTTCTTTGGTACGGATACTATACTATATACGGCAATCGCACACAAGTACGCAGTTATGCTGTATCTGGTACGGTCAACCATACAGGAGGAGTTCATGAATCAGAATCTTACGCCGGAGGAATACCTCAGCCGGATCATGGCCGCCGATCATGTGCGGGAGGACTGCCCCCTGCGCCGGACTCTCACCATGCTCAGCGAAAAGTGGCGAACGCACATCATCTACGCGCTGTGCCGTCAGCCTGTCTGCCGCTTTGGCGAGCTGAAAAAGGCCGTTCCCCACATCACCAACACCATGCTCTCCGCCACCCTGCGCGACCTGGAGGCGCTGGGCATCGTCCATCGGGAGCAATTCAATGAGATACCGCCGCACGTCGAGTATTCGCTGACCGAGAAGGGGCGGGCGCTGCTGCCTGTGTTCTGCGAGCTGGCCAGGTGGGGCGAGGCGTATCTGAGCGACGGGGAGTCCTCGCCGGGCGAGCAGGGCACACCAAAATAGGAAACGAGGCTGCGCGGTCTTGGCTGCGCAGCCTCGTCTTCATCGTTATGCCTTTTTCTTCTTGGAGACGCTGCTCCACGCGTGCATCACCAGCGCCAGGGCGATGACGCCATAGCACATGAACACGCGGAAGTACTCGCCGATGGCCGCGTCGCCGAACAGGTTCTTGCCGGCAGCCGGAGCCAGGATGAACATCAGGTGGAACAGCACGGTGCCCAGCAGCGCCTGCGTATTCGTCGCACGGGCGACGGACGCGCCGCCGACGAGGATCGCCGCGCCGGCGTACAGGCCGACCTGATCCGCCGCGCCGTAGGTCTGGAACGCGCCCAGGTTCTGCACGAAGATGAGCTGGCCCCAACCGGCCAGGACGGTGGAGATCATGATCGCAATGATGCGCACACGATCCACGTTGATGCCCGCGGCGTTGGCGACGGTGCGGTTCTGACCGACCGCGCGGAACTGCTGGCCCAGGCGCGTGCGCATGATGACCACGTTGAACAGGCACAGCAGCGCGACGATGCCGAAGGTCGCCATCGGGATCTTGACCATGGAAAACAGCGCCTTCACGGGGGCCAGCTGCATCACCACACAGACAGCGGCCAGCGCCGCGAGCTTGATCGCCAGCGCCTTATTGTTCTTCCTGTGGCTGCGCAGGTGCGCGATGACGAGCGCCGCCGCCAGCACCGCGGCGAACACCAGCACCGCCTGATATGCGGGCAGCTTGAGCAGGTTTTCCAGCGTGCCGGCCATGCCATTGTTCTTGGCCAGGTCGATCGTGTTGGCGATGCCCTTGGAGCCGGTGATCGTCAGATCCGGATTGCGGATCGGGATGATGTTGTCGAAGATGAACAGGCACAGCAGCTGATACAGGCCGTTGGCGAAGTAGCCCAGGATCATGCCGCCGATCATCTCCTGGCCCTTCATCTTGTTGAGCGTCTTGCCGATGAAGAAGCCGAAGATCGAGGCCATCGGGACAGTCAGCGCAGCGGCCAGCGCAAAGCCGCCAAAGCCGCCCACGCCCCACTCGATTGTCAGAATGCAGGCGATCTGCGCCGCCATCGCGCCGATGGTGATGGCGAAGTTGATGCCCATGCCGGCGACGATCGGGATGATCAGCGCCAGCACGATGAA
>JBJEYK010000274.1:0-3715 GCA_051886775.1 Candidatus Ventricola sp.
TACATTATACCACATTCTGGATTTTATTGGGCGATTTGGTGAGAAAATAGTATCAATACCACACAGATCTGACGTCGCTGCGGTGCAGCGCGTCGCCGACATTGCCGAAGAGACGGCGGGTGAACCTCCAAATGCTGTTCATCCTGTTTCAGCCTCCTTTCTGCTGCGCGCTCAGTGCAGCATCAGCAGCGCGAGCAGCGCCATCGGGACGGCGATCAGGCCCAGCGCGAAGCGGGCGATGTCCATGACATCCCGGCGTCCCATCCTGTGATTGGCCGCGACAGCCGCGGCGGCCTCCGCGATATTGTAGTGCATCATGTGCAATTCCTCCTTTTCGTGCCGCCGACAGGCGGCTGTCTCGATTTCACGCGATATCTGCGATATCACGCGCAGAAGCTGGCGTACAGACACATGACCAGCAGCGCGACCGGCGCAAAGAATACGAATGCCGTGGTCACAAAGTCCATCGGCTGGCGCGCCTTGCGAGTGTTCATCATCGTGAATCGACCTCCTTGTGTCTGCCCGCGGGTGCGGGCTGGCTGTATGTGATCAGCGGGGGATATCGTCTGCTTTGCGGCGCTCCCCGGCTGTTGGGCGATATCATAGCACAGGCGTCCAAAGACTGTAAACCCCTTTTGGACAAGTTTGGCACAGCGCGACAAACGGCGCGCCGCAGCCTGCCCGGGGCGAGGAAAAAACCGTGCAATGCGCCCAAAAGCGGGGGCGTTTTGTGGGGGCAGGTGGAGAATCGGTTTTCACAAATTTGGCAGAGAAAAAATGCGGCATGCAGAACGGCGCCGATTTTGCCTGGATAATGCTTGCACAGACATATGGGACAATCAAGACATTGCGGAGCTTTTGCGTACAGAATGTGAACGGACGAAAAACAGAATTGCAGGACAATCCGATGATCCTGCATATTCGGGCGGATCACGGCTTGCGGCGCGCTTGACAGCGCCTGCGCGCGGGATATAATGGAAGCAAACAGGACAAAGGAGGAATGCCCGATGTGGATGCTTGCCGCCGTCGGCTCCGCGCTGTTCGCCGGCGTCACCTCGATTCTGGCCAAGGTCGGTATCCGGGATGTGGATTCCAACCTGGCGACCGCGCTGCGCACCAGCGTGGTGGTCATCTTCTCGTGGCTGATGGTGCTGATCTCTGGTGCGGCGGGGGATCTCTCCGCCATCACGGGCAAGACGATGGCGTTTCTCGTGCTCTCCGGCCTGGCGACGGGCGCGTCCTGGCTGTGCTACTTCCGCGCGCTGCAGCTGGGCGACGTCAATCAGGTGGTGCCGGTGGACAAATCCAGCATCATCCTGACCGTTGTGCTGGCGTTCATCGTCTTTGGCGAGACGGTCAGCGCGCTCAAATGCGTTGCGCTGGCGCTCATTGGCGCGGGCACGCTGCTCATGATCGAGCGCAAGAGCACGCAGCCTGGCCGCCATCGCGGCAGGAAGTGGCTGCCCTACGCCGTATTGTCCGCGGTGTTCGCCAGCCTGACCAGCATCCTGGGCAAAATTGGCGTGAGCGGCATCAGCTCCAACCTCGGCACGGCGATCCGCACCGTCGTGGTGTTCGCCTTTGCCTGGGGCATCGTGCTGGCGCAGGGCAAGCAGAGGCTGATCGTGTCGATTGACCGGCGCAGCTGGGTGTTTCTGGTGCTCTCCGGCGTGGCGACGGGATTGTCGTGGCTGTGCTATTATCACGCGCTGGCACATGGCCCGGCTAGCGTCGTCGTGCCGATTGACAAGCTCAGCGTGCTGATCACGGTGGCGTTCGC
This sequence comes from Candidatus Ventricola sp., assembly GCA_051886775.1. Taxonomy (GTDB): domain Bacteria; phylum Bacillota; class Clostridia; order Christensenellales; family Aristaeellaceae; genus Ventricola. Next base: position 1,781 of record JBJEYK010000274.1, read on the forward strand.
GTCGCTGTTCATGCACGAGCGCCTGTCCAGGAGGAGCGCGCTTGGCCTGGCGCTGCTGACCGCCGGCACGCTGATGATGGCGCTGTGACGGCGCGCAGGGCTTGGAGGGAAGACGCATGGTGAAGACGCGACGGCTGACCCTGCCGCACGCGCAGATGGACTACATCGCCTTTGGCAGGGGAGAGCGGCCGCTGATCCTCATTCAGGGTCTGGGCACACGGGGCATCCGGGGCGCGGGTACTTCGGTCGCTTGGATGTACCGGTGCTTTGCCCGGGATTACAGGGTATACCTGTTCGACCGAAGGCTGGGAGAGCTGGAGGGCGTCACGGTGCGCGCGCTGGCGGCGGATATCGCTGCGGCCATGGATGCGCTGGGGCTTGCACATGCGCATGTGCTCGGCGTCTCGCAGGGCGGGATGATCGCGCAATACCTCGCCATCGACCGGCCTGATCTGGTCGACAAGCTGGTGCTGGCGGTGACGCTCTCCCGGAACAACCCGATCGTCGAGGCGGCGATTCGCCGCTGGATCGCGCTCACGGAGCAGGGCAATATGCGTGCGCTGATTGCGGACATGGCGGACAGCATGTATTCCGATGCGTACAGAAGGCGGTATCAGCCGTTTCTTCCGCTGCTCACGCTGCTGCAAACGCCAAAGGAGCCGCAGCGCTTTGTCGCGCTGGCGCGTGCCTGCCTGACCTGCGACGCCTATGCGGAGCTGGACAGGATCACCTGCCCGGCGCTGGTCATCGGCGGGCGTCAGGACAGGATCGTCACCGGTGAGGCCTCCGAGGAGATCGCCGAGCGGCTTGGCTGCGCGCTCCACATGTACGAGACCTTGGGGCACGCCGCGTACGAGGAGGCCGGGGATTTCAATCGTAGGGTGCTGGACTTCTTCGCACAATAGAGTAGAAAGCACAAAAACGAGCCTGCAGGGCATGAACGCCTTGCAGGCTCATTTGTTGTGCAGACAATGCGGCAATCTCCGGGGAAGCATGAAGGGGCCGCAGCCCCTTCATGCCAATTCGCAGGGCCGGTATCATTTGGAGTGTGCACGCAGGGCGCGCGAGAAATGATGTTCCCGTTCCCCTTCCGATGCAAGGACGCGAAGCGGACTTGCATCGCTCGCCGCAGGCTCAGCCCTCGCCGCGGCGGGCGCGTGCGGCCAGCTTCTTGCGCATCTCCACCTCGAGCACGCGCTTGCGCATGCGCAGGCTCTTGGGGGTGATCTCCAGCAGCTCGTCGTCGTCGATAAACTCCAGGCATTCCTCCAGCGAGAGCGTCTTCATGGAGGTCAGCTTCATGGCGGTCTCCGCGCCGGCGGCGTTGCGGATGGAGGTCAGGTGCTTCTGGCGGCAGACGTTGACATCGATGTCGCCCTGGCGAGCGTTCTGGCCGACGATCATGCCGGTGTAGACCGGGGTGTTCGGCCCACAGAACAGCGTGCCGCGATCCTGCGCGTAGAACAGGCCGTACATCACGGCCTCGCCCGTCTCGGTGGAGACCAGCGCGCCGCAGTTGCGGTGCGGGATATCGCCCTTGTACGGCTCGTAGTGGTCGAACACGGCGCTCATGACGCCCTCGCCGCGGGTATCGGTCATGAACTCGCTGCGGTAGCCGAACAGGCCGCGGCTGGGCACGGTGAACTCCAGGCGGACGCGGTCGGTGCCGGACATGTTGTCCATCACGCCGCGGCGGCGGCCAATCTTCTCGATGACCGCGCCGGCGTACTCGCTGGGCACGTCGCAGACCATCTTCTCAACCGGCTCCATTTTATTGCCGTTTTCGTCGTACTGGATGAGCACCTCCGGCTTGGAGACCTGGAACTCGTAGCCCTGGCGGCGCATGTTCTCAATGAGCACGGACAGGTGCAGCTCGCCGCGGCCGCTGACGCGGAAGGAATCGGGCGAATCCGTCTCCTCCACGCGCAGGGAGAC
>JBJEYK010000275.1:0-17661 GCA_051886775.1 Candidatus Ventricola sp.
CATGCCGACCTTGCCGCGGATGCGGCTGCCCTGGCGCAGCTCATAGCTGAGCAGATGCTCGGTTCTGTCCATGATGAACTTGCAGGGGCGTCCTGTGAGCTTCGCCATCAGAATCGCCTGCAGAATCATGTGCGGAATGAGCTGCTTGGAGCCGTAGGAGCCGCCTGCGTGACAGGCAATCACGCGAACGGCCACGCCGGGAATGGAGGCTTCCGTGTTGAATTTCTGCAGATGCGGCGCGCCGCCGTTGTACCAGACCGTGACCGCCGTCGGGCTTGTCCACTGGGCGATACATCCCGGGCTCTCCGGCGGCAGCGGATGGGCCATGTTTTCATATTTCATGTACGCCTCGGAAACGTATCGGGAGCGCCGGAACTCCGACTCCACGTCTCCCACGAAAATCTGATTGAACGGCTCCTCAGAAAAGGGCGTCACCTTCGGGATTTCATTGCCGGGATACTCCTCATAGAGCTGGGGCGCATCGGGCTTGAGCGCCTCCTCGCAATCCAGCACAAAGGGAAGCACCTCATATTCCACATCGATCAATTCCAGCGCCTCGTCTGCAATCTCGACGCTTCGCGCCGCAACCAGCGCCACGCTGTCGCCCGTAAAGCGCATGTGCCGATCCAGCACCCTTCGGTGATTCGGCAGGCCGCATTTCCAATCCGGAGCGTTTTCGTAGGTTGCCACGCCAATCACGCCTTCCAGCGCCCGGGCACGGCTGACGTCGATTTTCCTGATGATGCAGTTGGGATACGGCGAACGCAGCACACGCACGACCAGCATGCCCGGAATGCTCAGATCGTCCAGATACTGCTGTCTGCCCGATACGATATCCGCCGCGTCAGCACGGGTGCCATGCTTGCCGATGTAGCGATACTCGTGCTCGCTGACCTTGACGTCTTTTTTCATCTCGTCATACATCTGCACATTCCTCCCCATTCATCTGTCGGATAAAGCCCATCACCGTTCGAATGACCTGATAGTGGCTGATGCAGCGACAGTAGTTGCCGGAAAGCGCCTCCGTCAGCTCGCCCTCTGTCGGATGGGGATTCTTCATCAGCAACGCCTGCGTGCTCATGATGATCCCAGGTGTGCAGAAGCCGCACTGGAAGGCAGAATTCTCCGCAAATGCCTTCTGCAGCGGAGAAAGCTCGCCCGTCACCGGATCGCAAAGGCCCTCCAGCGTCGTTACCGTCTTGCCGTCGCAATCAGCGGTGAGCACCATACAGCTGGCAACCGCATTGCCATCCACAATCACCGTGCAGCAGCCGCAGGCGCCATGCTCGCAGCTGCGCTTGGCAGCCGTCAGGCCAAGTCTGTCCCGAATGGTATCCAGCAGCGTTTCACTCGGCGCTACGCAGCCCTCCGCATCGCCGATCAGAAAGCGATGCGCTCTGCCATTGACCGTCAGAACAATCTGCTCAATGCCTTGTGTCATCCCGGTTTCCTCCTTACAGTCACGGTCTTTTGGGCTTTAGCATAGCACGGGGAGGCAGACGGAAAAAGTAATCCACATCACATGTGGCGCAAAAAACACACTCCGTTCGCCAAAATTTCGTCAAATGCTTCATAGGTCACTATTTTTTCCCCGCGCTACACGCTATGATCTGAATAAGCTTTGAATTGATCACGAAAGGAAGCGTTTGCGCCATGCCCGGCAGAAGGAAAACGTTCCAGAACTATGATGGCTTCACCATACATGAAACCGTCTGCAAGGATTATGTCTGCAAGCACTGCGGTCAGAAGGCATCCTACTGCAATTATGTGGGCGATATCTGCCTGCAGGCCTTTGTGCCGCACACCCCCGGCTGCCAATCCTTTGTCAACAACGAGCGCTATTCGGGCTACGATACCTCCTGCACAACCTGTCGGCATAATGACGAAGCCGGCCTGTGTGTGCTCGAATCCGGGGAGCAGGAGGTGAACCGTCTATGAAGAAGGTCGTCGTTGTTGGCTGTTCCAGCCTGATCATCTCCGCAGCCGAGCTGCTCAATCCGCTCGAAATGAAGGTCGTGGGTCTGGGCGACACCCGAAGTGAAGCCTGGAATGTCTTCGATGAAAGCGGCAATATCAAGGATGAGTTTGACGAGATGCCGGTGATGCCGGTTGATCTGTCCGTGGGCTTTGACCCGGATGTCATCGTCATCGCCGCCGCCGATGAGGCGACCGCCAGCTCCCTTCGCTATACGGTCATCAAGGCCGGATATCTCGGCGATATCCTCTTTTTCAACGAGCTGATGAGCCAATTCTCCGTTCGCTCGGCTGCACTGCGCCGCACAGCCGAACGCATTTCGGCCCTCGGCGTTCCCGGCGCCATTGCAGAAATGGGCTGCTACCGCGGAGATACCTCCTGGCAGCTCAGCGCGCTCCTGCCGGACAGAACGCTCTATCTGTTTGATACGTTCTCCGGGCTTGATCGCCGCGATATCGAGGAGGAGAAGAAGCGCTTTCCGGATACGCGGGTCACGCCCGGCCGCTATGCGGATGCAAGGGCCGACGAGCTGATGCTTCGCCTGCCCAATCCGGACCACGCCGTCATCCGCAAGGGCTGGTTCCCAGAGACTGCGCTGGATCTGGAGGACGAGCGCTTTGCCCTCGCCGTCATCGACGCAGGACTCTACGCCCCCACGCTCTCAGCGCTTCAATTCTTCTTCCCCCGCATGAGCCAGGGCGGCATGATGGTTCTATTCGGTTTGAATGATCCAGCGTATCCCGGCGCAGCCAAGGCCGTCGCGGATCTGGAGGCCCAATACGGCGCGCTGCTCATGGTTTCCCTCGGCGATGCCCGCGGCACCGCGGTGGTTGTCCATCCATAATCCCTCATTTCCTATGCATACAAGCGTTCCCCCTTGCATCATATCTTCACCTCATCGGCTATGGCCTGTACGCCGCAGAGGTTGAAAATAGGAAAGGATGAACGTTATGATTAAGTTCTTCAAAAACCAGTTTGGCATGATTGTCAGCATCGTGATTGCCGTGCTGCTCTCCTGCTGCATGGCTTCTACCGCTACGGTTCGCGCCGCCACCCCAGAGGTTCCTCTGACCATCGAACGCCTCATTTCCAACTGGGGAACCGCTTTCCTGACCATCATGCTCATCTCGATCTTCTTGCCCAGCAAGCTCTGGGGCGACCATCTGGCAGGCGCGCTGCACCTGAAGCCCGATTCTCTGCCCTTCGGCCTCGTCTCCAACCTTGTGCCGACGCTGTTTTACAACACCGGCGCGACGCTTGTGCTGGTCGGCGTCAACGTTGGCTTCACCGCTCCGTTTTACTGGGCTGCGGTTGCCCATGATCTCCTGTTCATGTACATCGTCAGCTATGCGCTTTCCCTGATTGCGGAGCGCCTGGGTATGCTGGTCGCCAAGCGCGTGTTCAGTGAAAAAGACAAGCAGCTGGACATGCGGAAGGTTCCCCACGTCTAACGATTGCAAAGGGGCTGTCACCATGGCAGCCCCTTGTTTTATGATCGTCGATCCTTCGTCCATAGGCTTGAACACGTTTGAATTGAAGGAAACACAATCTGATGCGATCCCGGGTCGCATCTTTTGCTGCGCAGAAAAAGGGCTGCCAGGTCATCCCGGCAGCCCCCAAAGCTGCGTCACCCTATGATGCTGTGGAGCAATGCTTTCGATCAGTCGTCCGGGTGCATGTAGCGCTGACGGGTTGCCTCATCCTCAGGCATGTGGTTGGTGCAGCGGTCGTCCTTCAGCCCGCGCATGGCGCGCCACAGGTGCTCCGGATCGAGCGGCAGCTCGGTCAGATAGATGCCCGTCGCCATGTTGACAGCGTTGGCAATCGCAGGCGCGACCGGCGCAGCAGAGCCTTCGCCGGCTTCCTTTGCGCCAAGCGGCCCCTCGTCGTCGGCCGCATAATCGTAGAACGTGCGCATCTTCGGCATATCCAGCGCGGTCGGCAGGCGATAATCGCGGAAGTTCGGATTGAGGATTTTGCCTTCCTTCGTCACGTTGTGCTCATAGACGGCATAGCCAAGGCCCATCGCAATGGAGCCCTCCAGCTGTCCCTCAACGGCACGGCGGTTGAGCGCGCGGCCGCAGTCATGCGCGAACACAAACTCGTCGATGTCCAGCACGCCGGTTTCCTCGTCGAGGTTCAGGTGAACTGCGCCGGTGGAGAAGGAATAGGCCGGCGCATAATTCGTCGTATTGACGCCATTGTACTGGCTGTTGTCCGTGCGGTGATAGAAGGAACCCACGCCAACCAGCTCGTCGCCGCCCTTGACGGTCATGTACTTGAACATCGCATCCGCCATGGTCATTTGCAGCTTGGCGTTTTCCTTGCTGATGACCTTGCCGTCCAGGCACTCCAGCGTCGTGGGCATCACGCCCCACATCGGAGCAATGACCTCAAACAGCTGCCTCTTGGCATCCACAGCCGCACGGCGCGCAGCATTGCCTGCCAGGAACGTCACGCGGCTGCCATAGGAGCCGGAATCCCAGGGCGTGAGGAACGTATCGCTCATGAACGTCTTGACGTCGCTCATCTGCAGGCCCAGCTCCTCGGCGACAACCGCCGTCATGACCGTGTCGCTGCCCTGGCCGATGTCGTGAGAGCCGATGTACAGCGTCACCATGCCGCGCTTGTTCAGGCGGCACTGCACGCAGGCGGAGGACTGATTCGGAGCTTCCAGCACAGCAAAGCCGGTGCCGGAGACAAAGCCCGTACCCGCAAAGCCGATACCCTCGCCCTTCTTCATGTGATCCTTGCGCTCATACCAGCCGATTTCCTTCGCCGCGGTCTTCAGCGTCTCCTTATAGGCGCAGGACGTGATGGACAGACCCGCCGGAGCGACATATCCGGGATCCGCCGCGGAACGCAGACGGAACTCAACCGGATCGATCCCCATGTGATCCGCCGCGTACTGCATATTCAGATCGTGTGCGTAATGCACCTGACAGGCCGTGTAGCCACGCATAGCGCCTGCGGAGGGGTTGTTGGTGTATACGCGATGCGCCAGGAAGTCAACGGAGTTGATCTTGTAGGGGAAGTTCGCCCAGAGCGTGGACTGCGCGCAGGCCGCAACGCCGGAGCCGCCATACGGGCCGCCGTCCAGCACATGATAGCACTTCTTGGCCAGCAGCTTGCCATCCTCGGCAAACGCCGTATCGATGTGCATGTAGATCGGATGACGGTTTCTCGTGGTCTGGAAGACCTCCTCACGGGTGAGGATCATGCGAACCGGGCGGCCCGTCAGCTCCGCCATCTTCGCGGCGCACAGGCCAAAGGAATAGCTGTCCAGCTTGCCGCCGAAGCCGCCGCCGACCAGGGGCTTGATCACGCGGACGTGCTTCTCCGCCACGCCCAGGCAGCGGGCATACCAGAACTGATCGACATACGCCATCTGCGTGGACATCCAGATGGTGTAGTCGCCGTTGCGGTAGGTCGCCACGGCGCCATGCGGCTCCATCGCGGCATGCACCATGCGGTGGGTCTTGTAATCACGATGCTGCACATAGGCGGCGTTCTTGAATTCCTCGTCGATATCGGTACCGGCCTTCATCACGGACTTCATGCCGATATTGTGAATGCCGCGGCCCTCCCACTGGATTTCCGGCGCATCGTCCTCCATCGCCTTGAACGGGTCAAACACGCCCTGAAGCACCTCATACTCGACCTTAATGAGATCGACAGCGCGCTGCGCAGTCTCCTCGTCGACAGCGGCGACAGCCGCCACATCGTCGCCGACCTGCTTGACCAGATCGGAGCAGAGCACCTCTTTATCCGCAAACTCCGCAGCGAACTCGCCGTTGCCGACCTTGGCCTTCCACTCGAAGTCCTTCGCGGTCAGGATGCACTTGACGCCCGGGAGCTTGGCCGCCTCGCTCACGTCGATGCTCTTGATGCGGGCGTACGCATAGGGAGAGCGCACCATGCGGCCGGTCAGCATATCGGGGAACATGATGTCGCCGACATACTTGCCATGACCCGTCACCTTGTCCTCCGCATCGATACGGACGTAGTTGTTGCCGCCGGTCAGGCGGTAAAACTCCGGCTTTTTGAAATAGCTCTTGTCACAATCCTTATTCATGGATCACTTGCCCTCCTCCCAGTTCATTTCGGCAGCCGCAGCCTGAATGGCTTCCACGATCTTGGCATAACCGGTGCAGCGGCAGAGGTTGCCCTCAATGGCCTCGCGAATCTCAAGCTCGGTGGGATGCGGATTGACATCCAGCAGCGCCTTCGCGGACATGATCATGCCCGGCGTGCAGTAGCCGCACTGCAAGGCCCACTTCTCGATGAACTGCTTCTGGATCGGATGAAGCTGACCGTTCCTGGCAATGCCCTCGACGGTCACCACCTCGCGCCCCTCGCACTCGACCGCCAGCGTACAGCAGCTGTTGACAGGCTTGCCGTCCAGCATCACGGTACACGCGCCGCACTCGCCCTGCTCGCAGCCCTTCTTGGTGCCGGTCAGGCCGAGCTTGTCGCGCAGCAGGTCCAGCAGCGTCATATTGTCCTTGCATACAACCTCAATCGGGTCGCCGTTCAGGGTAAAGGAAAGAACTCTTTTCATGATGATGCCTCCTTACGCTTCCAGCGCCTGCTTGATCGCGCGCTTGGTGAATACGCGGATCATGTCCTTGCGGTATTCCTTGGACGCGCGGATATCGGAAATCGGGCTGCAATCGTTCATCGCGGCGACGGACGCCTCCGCGATCACATCGTCGGTAAGCTTCCTGCCGATCAGCGCCTTTTCTGCGTTCGGCGCATGGATGCAGTTGATCGCCACGGCGCCCATCGTGATCTTCGCATCGGCGCAGATGTCTCCATCCATCGTCAGCTTCACCGCAACGCCGACAATGGCCAGATCCATCGCCTTGCGCACGGCGTGCTTGATGTAGGCGCAGCGCTCATTCTCCTTCAGCGGCGGAATCACCAGGCCGGTCACAATCTCGCCCGGCTCCAGCGCAGTCTTCTTGAAGCCCGTGAAGAAGTCCTCCATCATGATGTAGCGATCCTTGTTCGGGCCCTGCACAAGCACCTTCGCGTTCTGCGCCAGCAGGATCGGCGGCGTATCGGCGGACGGCGACGCATTGCACATATTGCCCACCATCGTGCCCTTCGCACGGATCTGCGTGGAGGCCACGACCTTCGCCGCGTGCGCCACAGCAGGGTTGTGCGCCTTCACGATCGGCGACGTCTCGATCTCGCGCAGCGTCGTGAGCGCGCCGATTTCAAGCCCGATCTCATCGCTGTAACGAATGTAGCGCATGCCCTCGATGTGCTTGAGGTCGATGAGATAATCCACCGTGAACGCCTTATCGCGCATCGGCGGGATGATGTCCGTCGCGCCAGCCATCACCTTGGCCTTCGGGCCAAGCTCCAGCAGCAGGTTGCACGCTTCCCCGATGGTTTTGGGACACAGATACTCAAAATCAGGTAATACCATGTTCTACCTCCTGACAATTCTAGGGCGCATATGACGTGCGCTGGCCTGTTGCGTTCGCCTTTTGCCCCGTTCTGCGTTCATTATGGCAGAAAAAAAGCGCCAAACAAGGCGCGGGCGAAACAGGTGAAACAAATGCTACTATATTCACAAAGCACTACATGCTATACTTTTCATACCCAATGAAAGGAGCAACATGATATGGAAAACACGCTAGAAAACGGTTTGGTCGTAGGCGATGGCATCGTCACAAGCGGCAAAGCCTGCCAAGGCGATATTGTCGTGCCCGAAGGCATCACCGCCATTGCCCCCAAGGCATTTTACAACAACAAAAGGCTCACGTCTCTGACGCTTCCTGCGGGACTGACCTCCATCGGCGCCTACGCCGTGTCCGGCTGCAAGAACCTGGCGTACATCGTGGTCCCGGACAGCGTAAACAGCATCGGAGACCATGGTCTGATGAAGAAATTTGAAAGCGACGTCGGCTTCACACATGTGATGGAAAACAAGGAGTATTACCCGCTGATCCGCTGCCGTTCGGGGAGCTTTATCGACGGCTATATGCAGCAGATCAAGGAAAGCGACAACTGGCAGGACAGCCACGGCGTCCGCCACTTCGTTCAAATCGAGTATATCTGATTCCCTTTGTGTTGATCCTTTTCGGACAAACGCGAGAACCCTCCGTATCGCAAAAGCGGCATTCCGGACGAATGCCGCTTTCATCGTTTACTTGCCCTGCGCGTTGGCTTCGATCATGAATTCCTGCATGCGCTCCTTATCCCGGATGCAGTAAAACCCGTTGACCTGTTCAATCATCCCCAGCTCCCTGAGCTCCTTGATCGCGCGCACCATCGTGATCCGATTGACCCCCAGCAGGTTCGCCATCATCTGTTGGCTGATCTTTTCCTTGATCAGCACCTTCCCATCGTAGGGAACGCCATAGCGCTGCGCAAAGGTCAGCAGCAGGTTGCAGACCTTCCACGACACGTTGCACTGCGTTGCCTCCCGAACCTGATCCATGGCCGCCATGAATTTGTAGCTCAGGCTCGTCATGATTTCCAGCGCCAAATCCCCATCCGCTTTCAGTGCGCCGATCAGCTCCTCACGCGTGATCGCACGGGCCTTCACCTCTGTGATGGCGACAAAGGAAACCGGCGTATCCCGTTCCAGCAGGATATTGGCCTCCATCACCAGAGAGCCAGCCTCATTGAAATTGTAATAGCGCTCTCCCGTAGCAGTCGTGTATTCAAAGGCCATCATGCGCCCCTCCAGCACATAATAGCAGCACGCCGGGCGCCGCCCTGCCTGCGCAACGATTTCCCCTTTGGCAAAGGTTACAAGCCTGCCCAGGCCGGAAAACATCTCATGACGGTTCAACCCGAACCAGAGCCGCGTATGCGCCTCTCCCTCGAGGCTGCCAAGACTGCCGATATACTTGGGCGTCATTGTTCTTCACCCGCCCCTCGTTCGTTCCACGGCCGCACAATCACCGCTGTGCCGTGCAAATCACTCAGCGGCACAAGGCTCAGGCTGCCATGCTCCTTTTCATAATCCGCCACGGCACGGCGAACGCCGTCAAAGCGGAGGCTGTTGTAGTCGTGCAGAAGAATGGCTCCGCCCTCGCGCAGCCTGGGATAGAAGTACTCCAGCCCGGCCAGCGTTGGCGCATACAGATCCACATCAATGCTCACAACCGCATATCGCTCGTCCTCCAGGCCGGCTGTCGTTTCCGGAAAGAATCCCTTGCAGATGACCACCCGATCTTCATAAGGCATGCGTGCCAGCACATCCGCCTCGTGCGTATCGCCAAAGTCATGCTCCGACGCTTTTGCACCGCTCCTTTGCCGCTCCGCCGAAATATCCCTGGCGTCAAAGCCCTCAAACGTATCAAACAGATACAGCGTGCGTTCGGGGAAACGCGCGTTGAGCTGCCAGGCAAAATCGCCCCGATAGGTTCCCAATTCAGCCATGCTTCCGGCGACGTTCATGGCCTCGATACGGTCCGCTATACGCCGGAACGTCGCGCCGCGAACATCAAATACCGTGTATACATCTCTGAGCGTCATCACGCGTCCGCTGTATCCGCATTCGCTCGCCTGTTGCCTGAGCTGACCGGCCCGCTCGTCATCCAGCACGCCGATAATCACGCAGTCCGGGTCCGCCATCAGCGCTTCCGCGACCGGCAGAATCTGGATTTCAGCGTCATAATCCCACTTGTGCGGGTTATTGTCGCCGATGGCGACCAGCTCCATGTTGTTTGCATTCAGCAGATTGCGTACCGCCTGTCCCATCTGCCCTGCTCCGAGAATGACCACTGTCTCCATCGTTCAAACCGCCTTTCCAGCTGTCAGCATATCACATAAGCGCTTCAATGAAAAGATCCTATCGCGCTTCAGGATGAAGGCAAAATGCTGCTGATGATCTGTTGATCCACGAACGGACCACGAAGGGGAACGCTTCACGCCGAAAAGAATCAGCAGGAAATCGCCTCAGGCTGTCGGCGGCAGAACCATCGGCCTTGTCGCATCACGTCCGGCAGATCTTGCGCTGCACGAGGCATCCGGGCGACGGCAGACGCCGCCCGGATACCGGAGAAAAGCCAATGATGCAGCTGATTGCCGCTATGCGCAGGAAGCTCCTTCGAGGGAACCGCTCATGCTCACTTTACACCGGAGAAGCCGACGCTCTCAAAGATCGCCATTGCTTCTTCAGTCAGCAGGTAGTCAAGGAATTCCTGCGCAGCCTCAGGCTGCTCCGCCGTCTTGAGAACAGCCGCCGGATAGATCACCTGACCACACATTTCCTTGGTCGCGCTGTCCACCACCTGCAGACCGGCGCTGAAGGCGTCGGTGCAGTAGATCACGCCGCAATCAACGCTCGCCTCGGACACCTGCGTCGTTACCTCCTTGACGTTGGTGCCGTAGGTGATGCAGCCTTTGCCGGCCAACTCGGCCTCATCCAGATTGTAGAATGCGAGGATCTTCTGCGTATACTGCCCAACCGGGACATCGCTGTTGCCCATCGCCAGCAGCACGTCGCCCTCCGCAAGCCTTGCCGCCAGCTGTTCAAAGGTTTCAATTCCCTTCGGATTGCCCTCCGGCACAACGAGGGTCACCTTATTCTCCAGCAGATTGATCCGGCTGTCGGGATTCACATAATCAAGGCCCTCGGTATTCACAGACACATCCGCCGTGATATCCAGCTGATTCATCTGCTTTTGGCCCGCGGAGATAAACAGATCACAAGCCGCGCCCTCCTGAATCTGAGTCTTGAGCGTGCCGGAAGAGTCGAAATTGTAGGTGATGGTCACATCCGGATGCCCCGCCTCGTACAGCGCCTTGATCTGGCCAAGGGTCTCTGTCATGGAAGCCGCCGCAAATACGACAACCTCCCTCGTTTCGGCCGCAGCTGCGCCGACGCCCAGGGTCAGCAAAGCGAGCAGCAGGCACACAAGTTTCTTCATAAAGGTACTCCTTCTTTCCCATGTTTCAGGGAATCTGTATTTGCAAAAGGCCCGGATTTACGCGCCCTTATGCACCCATAAAGATCGGGCGGAGCAGGGACTATGCCCTTCCCTGCATCCCTCTGCGCAGCCTTGGCATCCGCTGCTGCGCCGCAATGCCCGCTCACATGGGCATCGCGGCCGGCGTCAGGCAGGCTTACTTTCCGAAGCCGCAATTCGGATAGGTACAGACGGGGCAGTTCAGGCACAGGCCGCCCTCTCCCATTCTGGCGATGTCTTCACGCGTGATCTCAATGCCCGCCGCAATCCGGCAAAGCACAAGATCAAAAATCGTCCGCTTCGCGTACATCACGCAGCCCGGCAGGCCAAGCACCGGAACCCTTCCATCCTTGAGATATCCGACAAGCATCATCGCCCCGGGCAGCACCGGCGCCCCGTAGGCGACAACCCTGGCGCCAGATGCCCGAATCGCCCCCGGCGTCCTGTCGTCCGGATCAACGCTCATCCCGCCAGTGGTCAGAATCAGTTCCGCATCCATGTCCAGCAGCCTGTGAATCGCAGATACGATCATCTCCCTGTCATCCGGGCACCTTTCGTGTCCGATGACCGTCATACCGTACGCGGCAACCTTCTGCTCGACAACCGGTGTGAACGTATCCGCAATACGGCCATAGAACACCTCGCTGCCAGTGGTCACGATGCCAACCTTCATCGGCCTGAACGGCACGACGTTCATGATCGGCTTGTCCCCTGCGACCTGCTTTGCCTTTTCCAGCTTGTCCTTTTCGATCACCAGAGGGATCACCCGTGTGCCCGCCAGCTTATCGCCTGCCTTGACCGGGGTCATGCCATGGCGTGATGCGATCATCATCTCATCCAGGCTGTTGACAGACAGCAGCTTTTCACTGTCAATCACGAACAGACCGTCCATGGCCGCCGCCAATTCGATCTTGCCCTCTCGCGGCTCACTCGCTGTGATGTTTTCACCCATACAAATATCGCGCAGAACAGCCGCCGCTTCATCCTCATGAAGCATGGTATCGTCCTTTTCCCAGATATAGAGATGATCCTTGCCCAGCTTGAGCAGCTCCGGGATATCCTCCTTCGTCACAACGTGACCCTTTTTGAAGGCGACGCCCTTTTTCACATCCTTAACGATCACCGTGATATCATGGCAGAGCACATGCCCTTCCGCCGCAGTTGTATTGATCAGACGCATCTTTGTATCCCTCGTTTCGTTTGTCGCTTTGAGGATTATTGTAGTCTCCGTTACCCCTGTTCAACAGTAGTGCAGGCAACATTTCGTTATTTTTTCCTTCTTTTCGCCCGCATGATTTCCGTCACATTTCAGGGGCGCAAAAGAAATTCGCCCCATTTCTTTGCGCCTTTCCCAAAGGAAAGCGGGCGCTTTGTAGCGGATACTACTGTTTTTCATCAGGCTACCGCCGTACAATGGCACTACATTGTGAACAGTAAAACGATCGGTCGTGATTCCATGAAGATCTATCTCGTGCGTCATTCTCACCCGCTGAACCAGGATAAGCATCGCCGGTGCATCAGCCGAACAGATCCTCCGCTGGATGCGCTGGGCAAAGCACAGGCGCGGCAATTGTCCGGATGGTTTCAAGCGCATCCCATCTGCGCGGTGTATACCAGCCCGCTTCTGCGCTGCAGGCAGACAGCGCAGCTGCTCTCGCGCGGCAGCGTTCCCGTTCATATCGACAGTCGGCTCTGCGAGATGAGCGTTGGCGAATGGGAAAACCTTTCATTTGACGAGATCCGTACCCGCTGGCCTGCGCTTTACGCCCTGCGGGGCGAACACATGGGCGCAACCGCACCGCCCGGCGGCGAGAGCTTCCTTGATGCCGGAAGGCGGCTGGCTTCGTTCCTTTCCTCGCTCCCTGATGAATCCGGCGACATATCCGTCGTCACCCACAGCGGCATTTCGCGCGGCTGGCTGTGTTCCCTTCTCCGCGTCCATCCTGACAGCGTCCTGTCCATTCCGCAGCCGTGGGGCGGCATCACAACGGTGCAAAGGATCAACGGGCGCTTCAGCGTTTCTTCCGTGGGCCGTATGCCCTTTTCCGTTCCGGACAGCGATGAAACCGAAGCGCTTTACGCCCTATACGGCACTCCCGTCGACGTACAGGCACATTGCCGCGCGGTTGCGGACTGCGCGCTGAGCATCGCAAAAACGAGCGCCATTCCAGCGGACAGGGATTTGCTTCATTCCGCCGCGCTCCTGCACGACCTGTGCCGCGCCTCTGGCCGCGATCATCCGCAGAAGGCCGCTCAGGCACTCGCTGCGGCAGGCTATCCCCGTCTGGGGGACGTCGTTGCCCGTCACCACGACCTGGGCGAACGCCCCTCTGCCGAAGCAGAGATTCTGTATCTGGCCGATAAAGTGATTCAGGATACGCATTCAGTGAGCCTCGAATCACGCTTTGCAGGCTCCCGTACAAAATGCAGGAATCCACAGGCCGTTGCCGCCTGGCAGCATCGATATAGCGCCGCAAAGGCATTAGAAAGGAAATATTGCCGTGAACCACTTCTTTGATGCGTTGTCGGGCATCAATCCAAACGCACAGAACATCGCTATGACCCTGCTCTCCGGGGATCAGGCGGGCGCAAAATGCCTCATTTCCGGTCAGAGGATTGTATGGGCGGACGATTCCTTCTTCGCCAATCACGCCGGAGAAGCGCTTGCCGTCTCCGCCAGCGGATGCGCGGAAATTGCCGGGCATCGCGTCTTTGCAGAGCTCCTCGGTCACGAAAAGAGGTTTGTCATCTGCGGAGCAGGGCATATCTCTATGCCGCTCATTTCCATGATCCGGATGCTCGACTGCCCTGTCACCGTCATCGATGACCGGCCCTATTTTGCCGACAATGCCCGTCGCGCGCAGGCCACAACGGTATTCTGCGAGCCGTTTGATGACGCGCTGTCAAGGATTCCCGGCGATACGGATACCTTCTTCATCATCGTCACGCGCGGACATCGGTATGACGAAGCCTGCCTGTCCGCAATTGTCCGCAAACCCCATGCCTATATCGGTATGATCGGCAGCCGCCGCCGTGTTGGCATTGTCAAGCAATCGGTCATCGAGGGCGGCGGCGATCCTGATGTGGTCGGAAGCGTTCATACCCCGATCGGGCTGAGCATCGGAGCGCAGACGCCCGAGGAAATCGCCATCGCCATCATGGCGGAAATCATTCAGGTGAAAAACGCCGCCAAACGCACCGGCGGCTATCCCCGTGAAATCATGCGCGCGCTCAGCGGTGAAAACGCAGCGCAAACACCAGCCGTTCTGGCAACCATCGTCTCCAGAAAGGGCTCCGCACCTCGCGACATCGGCACGAAGATGCTCATCTGGCCGGATGGCCACACTGTCGGCACCATCGGCGGCGGCTGTGTGGAAGCGGACGTGATCCGCCAGGCGCGGATGATGCTCACCGGCAGCGGCCTGCCATCGGCTCGCCTGCTTGAAGTGGACATGACCGCAGAAGCCTCCGAGGACGAGGGCATGGTTTGCGGCGGCATCATCGAGGTGCTGCTGGAAAGGGCGTCCGCATGATTGGTCAGCTCACACGTCACAGCCAAACAACCGTCGGTTCCCGTGCAAATGAATCGGCCAATGCAATTGTCTGCATCTGCACAGCAAGGATGCAGGGACGAGCCGGCGTGTGGCCGGAAGCTCTGACTGGCGTTTTCGTCACGCGATTGACGGCGCCGGCATGGAAAGGATACGATAGCGGGTGTGCATGACAAAGAGCAGGATCGGCGGCATCGTACTGGCTGCCGGACTATCCTCGCGGATGAAGCAATTCAAGCCGCTGATGGAGATCGACGGCAGGAGCATGATTGGCCGCGTCATCGACGGCATGAGGCAAGCGGGCGCAGAAACGATCGTCGTTGTTACGGGGCACAAGCGCGAGCTGCTCGAGGCCCATCTGGAGAATGCAGGCGTCATCTGTGCCTATAATCCTGATTACGCGCACACCCAACAGCTCGAATCGCTGCGCATTGGATTGCGCGCGCTGTCCGGCCATGCCGATCGCATTCTGGTTTCCCCCGCCGACGTTCCATTGGTTGCACCGCAGACAATCCTCGATCTGCTTGCGCTTTCAGGCGATTTTGTGCGCCCGATGTTTCAGGGAGAAGCCGGCCATCCGGTGATTTTGGACGCATCGCTCATGCCCATGCTCATGGCCTACGGCGGACCAGGCGGTCTCCGCGGCGCCGTTGAAAGCAGCGGCTGCGTCTTGACCGAGCTGAACGTATCCGATCGCGGTACTGTGCTGGACAACGATACGCCGGAGGATTTCAAGCGGATCCTTCAGTTCTCGTCTCAACGAGGCTCCGGAGATCCTTCGCTGCAGCCCAGGAACGAGCCTCCGGGCGGCGCGCCTTCAAGCCCTTCCTGAAAAGAATTCCAAAGAATTCGCTGACAGTCATGATCATCTGAACAACCCTTCTGCTGCAGTCGGGATTGCCTCCATTCTGCAGCAGAAGGGTTTTGATTTGCCTGTCGGTTTTTCGTTGCTGTCCGGCATTCCCGCCGTAAGATCAATCCCTATTCCCCATGCTCAGGCCCAGCCGCGGAACGGACGTATTCCGTTTCCGGCTTCCGATTGCGCTGCCGTCAATCTGCAAGCAGCTCGGCGGGCGTCGCGGAATAGATGACCTCCACAGCAGGCTCGCCGTCCGGATTGAAGTCGGGGCCGCTGACCAGGTACCAATACTCGCCGTCAAAGAACGGAATGCATCCGGCCTCCCACAGATCGTGGGCAACCTGATACCTGTATCCGCCGTTCTCATCCGGGCAGAGATCCCTGATGAAGCTGCCGACATGCGCGGAGTACACGTCGTTCATCGTGGAGCCCATGTAATCGTCGGTCGCCGCGTCGATCACCTTGCCGTACGTTGCCAGCGCGTGCGCGGCGATGAACTTGCTGGTGGTCGGGCCGGGGCAGCCCTCGTGATCCATGCTCTTGTAGTTGGCAAGCACCTGATCGTCGATGGTATTCCAGACGGACGGGCCAACCTTCTTGTAGCCGAGGGTGCTGATGCCGATATTGATGCTTCCGGCAACCGCCTCCTCGTTCCAGATGGCGACCCACTCCCTGAACATGCCAAGCACCTCGTCGCTCATGGGCGTCGCATAGTCAAGGCTCATGCCGCTGAGGGTGCTGTTCAGCGCGTCGACGTCGACAAGCGCCAGAATCTGGTTTTGCCAGTCGGCGTACGCCTGACGGGCAAGCTCGTCAATCTCATCCTTGCGATCCATATACCACTCCGGGAAATGGCCGATGAACTTCACCTCGGTCCTCGGCGCCGGGGTGTTGAAGTAGGTGGACCTTTCGGCCTGCGCGGCGGCGGCCTGCGCGGCAAGATCCTCCGGGGTGATCCGGGTCATCCGGGTCATGCCATTGCCGGCGATCATGACCTCCCAGGTGATCTCTCCGTCAACATAGGCATACTTGCCCGGGTTGACCGCGGCGCCCGGTACGGACATGTCCTCGCCGGCAGGCTCGATGGAGCCGTCCTCGTTCATCCTCCAGGCTACGGAACCGTCCGGATTGCTGAACGCCGGCTTCTCCGCCCCGGCATCCTCCCACGCGCCGGTGGTGAAATAGCCGTTGCCCAAATCAGACCACTGCGCGCAGGCGTACGTCGTGCCAACGGAAGCCGCCGCCTCGTTCTTCGGGCCGACGTTCAGCGCAACGACGCTGTCCGGATCAAGGCCAAACTCCTCGATCAGGCCGCCGACATAGTCCGTACCCATGGACCAGTAGACATTGCCCTGCTCATCGACGAGGCAGGCAAACGCGCTGCCCGTGTCGCTCACATTCACGTCGGCGAGCTTCGTCAGGCTCTTGTACTGCTCGGGATCGTAGCTGTCGTCAAACTCCTTCACCTGCTTCGCGGAATAGAGGCCGCCGAAATACAGATAGCCGGAGGTGAGCAGCTTCGCGCCCGCGGCAAACGGATAGCCGGTATCGGAGCCGAAATAGCCCTCCCAGGACTCGATGCCCGGGAACGCGCTGCCGATGAACGACGCAATCAGGTCCACCTGGGAGTGGCCGGCCAGATCCTCGCCGGTCTGCGTCCAGACCATGTTCACCACATAGTTCCAGGCGTCGTTCGCCACAGACTTGCCGACAGCACTCTGCGTCGTGGTCGGCACAGCGTTGCGCACATAGCAGACCATCCAGTTGCTGTCCACATCCGCCCACTTGTCCAGGGCCGCCTGAATCTCCTCGCTCACATCCGCGCCGACCTCGATGGTCTGCGGGTTGACGAGAGAAAGGATGACGGAAGGATCGAAGATCGAATAGACCTCGCTCCTCCAGGCCTCAAAGGCGCTCAGCACGGCAGCCTCGGATTCCTCCGTGTACCATGCCGGAAGCTCGCCGAAGACGACGATTTTCCACGCGCCGTCCGGATACAGATAGGGGTACGCCTGCCCGTTGTCCGGAATCACCGCGATCTTCGCCACGTCTGCGTCATGGGTGATTCCGTTTTCGCGCAGGAGCGTGGAAAAGCTCTCCACACCCAGCCTGCTGGTGACGGTGCCATCTGCGGCGAGAATGGCGACGAAGCCCTCTTCGACCTGCCCCTCAGCCGCCGTGACAGCCGTCACCTCCGCTGTGGCTGTCACAGCCAGCAGAAGGCTCAGTGCGACGAGGAGTACTGGAAACAGCTTCTTCATGATGGAATACCTCCTTGTGATTGATGCTGATTGTATTGTATTGGGCCAATTTGCTGAAATCAATTCCATTTTCT
The DNA here is from genome assembly GCA_051886775.1 of Candidatus Ventricola sp. Lineage (GTDB taxonomy): Bacteria > Bacillota > Clostridia > Christensenellales > Aristaeellaceae > Ventricola. The sequence continues at coordinate 17,657 of JBJEYK010000275.1, forward strand.
TTCGC
>JBJEYK010000276.1:0-3686 GCA_051886775.1 Candidatus Ventricola sp.
TCGCCAAGACCGGCTGCGATTCCCTGGCCATCGCCATCGGCACCTCTCACGGCGCGTACAAGTTCAAGCCGGGCACCAACCCGCAGCTCCGCTTTGACATCCTCGAGGAGATCGTCAAGAAGCTGCCGAACTTCCCGATCGTCCTGCACGGCTCCTCTTCCGTGCCGCAGGAGTATGTCGAGATGGTCAACACCTACGGCGGCGCGATGCCGGGCGCGATCGGCGTGCCGGAGGAGCAGCTGCGCCATGCCGCTCAGCTGGCCGTGTGCAAGATCAACATCGACTCCGATCTGCGCCTGGCGATGACCGGCACCATCCGCAAGTTCTTCGCCGAGCATCCGGATAAGTTCGATCCGCGCGAGTACCTCAAGCCCGCCCGCGCCAACATCAAGGAGCTGGTTCGCCACAAGCTGATCCACGTCCTTGGCTGCAACGGCAAGGCGTAATTCCGTCCCGTCTTCAGGCCGCCATGGTTTTCCATGGCGGCTTTATCTGTGCGAAGGGCGCAGAGGCATAAAGCGTTGTAAAGAAATGTTGCTGAAATGTTGCAAAATGTTGGCCAGGCATCTTGAAAATCGCAGATGAATATTGTATCATCAGGTTGTCCACTATCAGAGGATAGGAAAGGAAGATGACCGTGAGACGATTTGCTGTGCTGACAGACTCTGCCTGTGATCTCCCGGAGGAGCTCGCCCGGCAGCATCATATCGATATACTCTGCCTCAAGATTGCGCTCGACGGCGTGGGCTATACCGAACGCGTGGACTTTACGCCGGAGCAGTTCAGCGACATGCTGCGCAGGAGCGACGGCATCCCGACGACCTCGCAGGTGACGCAGTTTGAATTCCTCGAGCAGTTCGAGGCGTACGATCGCGAGGGCGTGCGCGAGGTTCTCTATATCTCCATCAACGCGACCGGCTCTGCGACCAACGCCAATGCGCGCGCGGCGGCGCAGCAGTTTCACGACGAGCATCCCGACAGCCCGATGACCATCGCCATCGTGGACAGCCATTCCTACTCGGTGACCTATGGGCTTGCGTGCTGCCAGGCGTCCGATATGCTCTCGCAGGGTACGCCGATGGACGAGGTGGTCGCGTATCTGGAGGACCGCTTCGCGCGGCTGGAGCTGGTGCTCACCGCCTACACCCTCAAGGTCATCCGCCGCTCCGGGCGCGTCAGCGCGGCGGCGGCGATCGCAGGCGATCTGCTGGGCATTCACCCGATCTTTACGCTGATCGACGGCGTGAGCCATGTGGTCAAAAAGGTGCGCGGGGACAGGCAGGTGATGGCGTCGGTCATCGGCCACTGCAAGGCGCATATGGTGCCCGGCACGCCGTATTACATCGGCTATACCAACCCCAAGTACGGCCCGGCGTATGCCAAGGCCGCCGAGGAGAGCATCGGCTATCCGCCGGCAGGCATGTTCCATCTGGGCTGCGCGGTCTGCGCGAACACCGGCCCCGAGGCCGCGGCCATGCTCTACGAGGGCGAAAAGCGCGAGCGATAACAGAATCAACCCAAAAGGCCGCCGCACGGCGTCCTCCTGAGCTTCAGGAGACCGTGCGGCGGCGCTTTGCGTGGATTACAGGGCGTGGCGCAGGATGACTTCGCCGTCCAGCGTCTTGATTTCAAAGACGCCCTTGTCGTAGATCATATAGCTCTTGGGGTTGCCCTCCTTGGGCAGAGCGGCGGAGCCGGGGTTGATGTAGGTCATACCGCCGGCATGCTGCACGGTCAGCACATGGGTGTGGCCGTGGATGAGCAGGTCGCCGGGCTTGTGCGGCGGCAGGCAGCCGGCGTTGAAAAGGTGACCGTGGGTGACGAAGGCGGTCGTGCCGTCCAGGTCGAGCAGGGCATAGTCGGCCAGAATCGGGAATTCGAGCACCATCTGGTCGACCTCGGCGTCGCAGTTGCCGCGCACGCACAGCAGGTCGTTTTTCGCCTCGTTGAGCAGCGCGGTGACGGCCTTGGGGTCGTAGGCGTCGGGCAGATCGTTGCGCGGGCCGTGATAGAGCAGGTCGCCCAGCAGGATCAGGCGATCCGCGCCCTCAAGCGCGTACCGGCGCAGTACGGCATGCGTCGCGCTGCGGGAGCCGTGCAGATCAGAGGCAAACATCAGCTTCATGGAAAATCATCCTTTCTATATCAGGCAGATTACAGGTCGATCTCCAGAACGACGGGGCAGTGGTCGCTGCCCAGCACGTCGCTGTCGATGCGGGCGGCGGTGACGCGATCCCTGATCCGTTCGGAGACAAGGAAGTAGTCGATCCGCCATCCTGCGTTGTTGGCGCGTGCGTTGAACATATAGCTCCACCAGCTGTACGCGCCGGTCTCGTCCGGATGCAGATAGCGAAACGTGTCCACAAAGCCGCTGTCAAGCAGCCTGGTCATCGCCTGGCGCTCCTGCGGGGTAAAGCCGGCGTTGTTCTGGTTGGTCTTGGGATTCTTGAGGTCGATCTCCTTGTGGGCGACGTTCATGTCGCCGCAGACGATGACCGGCTTTTGCGCGTCCAGATGCTGGAGGTACATGCGGAAGTCCTCCTCCCAGCACAGGCGGTATTGCAGGCGGGTCAGCTCGCGCTGGCTGTTGGGCGTGTAGACCGTCACCAGGAAAAACTCGTCGTACTCCAGCGTGATCAGCCGCCCCTCGTGGTCGTGCAGCTCGCTGCCCATGCCGTACTGGACGCGCAGCGGCTCGCGCCGGGCGAGGATGGCCGTGCCGGAGTATCCCTTTTTCTCGGCAGAATAGAAGTATTCGTGATAGCCCTCGGCGGGAATCTGCGCCTGACCGGGCTGCATCTTGGTCTCCTGCAGGCAGAAGAAATCCGCGCCCTCGCGCGTGAAGTATTCGCCAAAGCCCTTGCTCAGGCAGGCGCGCAGGCCGTTGACGTTCCAGGAAATCAGCTTCATAGCTCCTCCAGTGTGTTCTTGGGATAAATCGATGTCACTCCTGCCATTATACAGGATGTCGCTTCCATTGAAAAGGGTTTTGGACAAGGGTTTTGGAAAACGGCTTCGCGCCGGGCGCGGGAAGGGGGCGGGCGCGTGCTGCTTGTGGCGCTGATCTATCTGCTGCTGGCGATGGAGGTCACGGTGCGCGCCCGGCTTTGCCTTGACGGCGCGCGCGGCAGCGTTCAGCTGGAGGCTGGCGCGATGGGCGTCTTCTTCCATATGGATGGGGAGCTTTCCCTTGGCCCGGGCCGACCGCGCATGACAAGGCGATACGCCGCGCAGCGCGCCCGGAAGTGCCAGGGACGCGCCATTTCGCTGCGCACGGCCAGGCCGTATCTGCTGGCCGCGATCCGGGCGGGCAGGGTGGAGCGGGCGCGCCTGTTCATACGCCTGGGGCTGGAGGATGCGGCGCAGACCGCCATGGCGGCAGGCGCTTTGCGCGCGCTGGCGCTGGCGCTTTTTGCCGGGCTGGGCCTGCGCTCCGAGGCGCTGGTGGAGCCGGAATTCCGCGCGCCATGCTTTTTGATGGCGGCACAGGGTATATTCTCCGCGCGGCCTGGCGACATTATGTTCGCGATGATCCGCGTCCTTGTGCGCAGAATACGGCTGGCAGCACGCCGCAGAGCCGGTCGCGCGGCAGGCCGCAGCCCTGCCGGGACGCAGGGATAAAGGAGGAATTCGGTGGAAAAGCATCCCATTGAGAGCCTGATGGGCACGTCCATGGAGAGCATCCG
>JBJEYK010000277.1:0-3681 GCA_051886775.1 Candidatus Ventricola sp.
GCCCCGTTTTTGTCAGACAATCGGAGGTAAGATGAGAGACAAAGCCATTGACATCGCCCGCGGCCTGCTGGTGATCCTCATGGTCTGGGGGCACACGATGCAGTTCTTCGCGGACACGCAGATTTTCCCGCTGGCGCAGACGCTGATCGACGCGATCAATGTGACCGTCTTCCCGACGTTTGTGTTCTGCTTCGGCTGCACGGCATATCTGGCCTATCTGCAAAAGCCGTACCGGCGCGCGCTGCCGGGCATGGCGCGCACGGCGCTGCGCGCGTATGCGGCGTTTGTCGTCTCCGGCGTGGGCTATCGCGTGCTGCGGGAGGGAAAGGCGTTTGCCTGGCCGGCGGTGCGGCGCATTCTGCTGCTGGAGGATACTCCGGGCTGGTCGGAGTTCCTTGTCTCGTTCGCGCTGTACGCGCTGCTGACGATGGCTGCCTTCGCCTTGCTGCGTGCGCTGGCGCGGCGGCCTGCGTGCATGCTGCCCGTCGGCGCGGCGTGCCTGCTGGCCTGCCTGATCCCCTATGATCGGGTTGCGTCCACGCAGATGGCGCTGCTCATCGGCGGTACGCAGTGCGCGTGCTTCCCCGTCGTGCAGTACGCGCCGTATTTCCTGGCCGGGCTGGCCTATGCTGCCGGGAGCCGGAGGGTGCGCGGCGCGCTGGCTGTGCTGGCTGCCGCCGCGGGCGCTGCGGCGGCTGTGATCTGCCTGCGCAGCGGCGCGCTGCCGCAGCGCTTTCCGCCGCAGGTGGGCTGGATTCTGCTTCCGGCGCTGCCGGTGCTGCTGGTGGTGCTGCTGGCGCGGGGGCTTGCGCGCCTGCCGCGCATCGCGGAGCCGCTTGGCATAGTGCTTTCGCACCTGGGTGGACGCTCGCTGTACTATCTGCTGGCCAGCAATCTGGCGATCTTCGCGCTGGCGGGGCGGGGCGCCGTGCCGCAGTTTTACAAAAAAGCGCCGCCGCCGTTCTGCCTGACGATCCAGTCGCCCGGCGGCGCGCTGGGCTGGGCGGCGCTGCTGCTTTTGTCGCTTTGGTTCGTTTCGCGCCTGGCAAACAGAGGAAAAACGCCGCCGACCGCGAATAGATAAAGGAGAAAAAGCGCGGCGCACGCTGTCTGGAGCGCGCCGCGGGCAGGAGGAAATCCCCATGATTACGAGCAAACCCTTTGGCGCGCTGGCGGACGGCACGCCGGTCACACAATACACGATGACCAACGGCTGCGGCGCGTCCGTCAGCGTGATCGACTACGGCGGCATCGTCGTGTCCATCCGCGTGCCGGATCGGAACGGCAAGCTTGCGGATGTCACGCTGGGCTTTGACACGCTGGATGGCTATCTGGTCGGCCACGGCTGCATGGGCGACACTGTGGGCCGTTATGGCAACCGCATCGCGAAGGGCCGCTTCGAACTGGACGGCGTGACCTATCAGCTGGCCTGCAACAACGGCGAGAACCACCTGCACGGCGGCCCCGTGGGCTTCAGCAAGAAGATGTGGGCGGTGAAGACCCTGGAGGATGCCAACGGCGACCGGCTGTGCCTGCACTATGTCAGCCCGGACGGCGAGGAGCACTTCCCCGGCACGCTGGACGTGACCGTCACCTTCGGCTGGGACGAGGACTGCAACCTCTCCATCCGCTACGAGGCGACGACCGACAAGCCGACCCTGTGCAACCTGACGAACCACACCTATTTTAACCTCGCGGGCTATGATCACGGCACGATCCGCGACCAGATTCTGCGCATCGAGGCCGACGCGATTACCCCGGTCTGCGACGGCGCGCTGATCCCCACGGGCGGCTACATGCCGGTGGCGGGCACGCCGTTCGACCTGCGCGAGGGCCTGCTGCTGGGCGACGGGCTGGATCAGATCGATTCCTGCCGCCAGATGGCCTACGCCGGCGGCTACGACCACAACTTCGTGCTGCGCAAGGGCGAGGCCATGGGTCTGGCCGCGCGCATGGAGGATCCGGCGAGCGGACGCGTGATGGAGGTGCTCACCGATCAGCCGGGCGTGCAGCTGTACTCCGCCTGCCAGACCGATTTCACCGGCGGCAAGGGCGGCGCGAGCTTTGGCAAGTACTCCGGGCTGTGCCTGGAGACGCAGCACTTCCCGGACTCCCCGAACAATCCGCAGTTCACCGGCACGACCGTGCTGCGCCCGGGCGAGAAGTACGACACCACCACGATCTACGCCTTCCGGGTGAAGGCCTGAAAAAAGCCACTTGCCACCGCGGCGCGCAGGTCGTATAATAATCCCGGATATGCGTTCTGTGCAGACGGCGCAGCCCCCCTGCGCCCTCAAAAGAAAAGAAGAAACAGGAGTGCGATGAACCATGGCTATGACGCTGAAGACGACCGGACTGAAGGGCTTCGTGCAGGAGCGCGAGCTTGACAACATGGCCGCGATGATGAACACCGTCAACGAGGTGCTGGTTTCCCGCAAGGGCGCCGGCAACGATTTCCTGGGCTGGCTGGATCTGCCGGTCGACTATGACAAGGAGGAGTTTGCCCGCATCAAGGCAGCGGCAAAGAAGATCCAGTCCGACAGCGATGTGCTGGTGGTCATCGGCATCGGCGGCTCCTACCTCGGCGCGCGCGCCGCGGTGGAGTTCTGCAAGGGTCAGATGTACAACGGCGTGCGCGAGAAGGGCATCCCCGAGGTGTATTTCGTGGGCAGCAACATCTCCTCGTCCTACCTGAACGACGTGGTGCAGATCATCGGCGATCGCGACTTCTCCATCAACGTGATCTCCAAGTCCGGCACGACCACCGAGCCGGCCATCGCCTTCCGCATCTTTAAGAAGCTGATCGAGGAGAAGTACGGCAGGGAGGGCGCGAAGGGCCGCATCTACGCCACCACCGACAAGGCGCGCGGCGCGCTCAAGAAGCTGGCGACCGAGGAGGGCTATGAGACCTTCGTTGTGCCGGATGACGTCGGCGGCCGCTTCTCCGTGCTCACCGCCGTCGGCCTGCTGCCCATCGCGGCGGCCGGCATCGACATCGACGAGATGATGCGCGGCGCGCAGGAGGCGCGCGTGCTGTGCAAGGGCGGCGACATGGCCAGCAACCCGGCCTTCCAGTATGCCGCGCTGCGCAACATCCTCTACAACAAGGGCAAGACCACCGAGATCCTGGTCAACTACGAGCCGGCGCTGCTGATGATGGGCGAGTGGTTCAAGCAGCTGTTCGCCGAGAGCGAGGGCAAGGATCACAAGGGCATCTTCCCGACGAGCGCGAATTTCTCCACCGACCTGCACTCCATCGGCCAGTTCATTCAGGACGGCTCCCGCAACCTGTTTGAGACGGTCATCTGGGTCAACCAGCCGCGCAGCGAGGCTGTCATTGAGGAGACGGCAGAGGATGTCGACGGCCTGAACTATCTGGCCGGCAAGAGCGTGCAGTTCGTCAATTCCAAGGCGTTCCAGGGCACGCTGATGGCGCACATGGACGGCGGCACCCCGAACATCCTCGTGGAGATCGACCGCGCCGACGCGTACCACTTCGGCTATCTGGTCTATTTCTTCGAGAAGGCGTGCGGCCTGTCCGGCTATCTGCTGGGCGTCAATCCGTTCGACCAGCCGGGCGTCGAGGCGTATAAGAAGAACATGTTCGCCCTGCTGGGGAAGCCGGGCTATGAGGAGCGCCGCGCCGAGCTGGAGGCGCGCCTGTAAGCTGCGATTATCTGG
>JBJEYK010000278.1:0-17619 GCA_051886775.1 Candidatus Ventricola sp.
GGCCGCGGTTGACCTCGTCGATGGCGATGGAGACGGGCATGTTCTCCTTGTCCTTTGCATCGATCAGCGGCGGAATCCCGTCCACCAGCTGGCGGGCGCGCTTGGACACCTCCACCACCAGCGTGTAGCGGCAGTCGGCCTTCTCCAGAAGCTGCAGAATATTGGGATTGGTCATGGACATAAACGGTTCCTCCTCTTGATGATTCGCCTCCATGGCGAAGATAAAGGGCCATGGCGCAGTGCGCTCAGGCCTTGCGCGTTTCCTTGAGATAGATTTCGCGCAGCTGACGGTAGGACTCGTCCAGATCGCTGTCGTTGACGATCTGATACCGATACCTGGAGGCGTATTCCAGCTCTCTGTGCGCGGTATCCAGCCGACGGCGGATGACCTCCTCCGTCTCCGTGCCGCGCCCGCGCAGGCGGCGCTCCAGCTCCTCGAAGCTGGGCGGCAGGATGAAGATACTCACGCAGTCGGGCACGCGGTTCATCACCTGCATTGCGCCCTGCACCTCGATCTCCAGCAGGACATTTTTGCCCTGCTCCAGCAGGCCCGTCACATAGGAGCGGGGCGTGCCGTAGCAATTGCCGGAAAACTGCGCATATTCCAAGAAGTCATTATTCTCGATCCGGCGCTCGAATTCCTGCCTGGTGACAAAAAAGTAGTGCTTTCCGTCGATCTCGCCCTCGCGCGGCGGGCGCGTGGTCGCCGATACGGAAAAGACCAGCTCCTCGCCGAACTCAGCAAAGAGCCTTTGGCTGAGCGTGCCCTTGCCCACGCCCGACGGCCCGGAGTAGACAAACAGCACGCCCTTCTTTGGTGCCTGCATCAGGGTTCCTCCTCCTCCACGATGGTGATGTTGTCCTTGATATCGAAGCGATGCGCGATCGTCTCCGGCTGCACGGCGGAGAGGATGACGTGGTCGCTGTCGGAGATGATGACCGCGCGCGTGCGCCGGCCATAGGTCGCGTCGATCAGGCGGCGCTCCTCTTTGGCCTCCTGAATGATGCGCTTGACCGGCGCAGATTCCGGCCCGATGATCGCGATGATGCGGCTGGACGAGATGAAGTTGCCGTAGCCGACGTTGATGAGCTTGATCTCCACAATAATCCTCCGGTTCCCCCGCGCGTCACTCGATGTTCTGCACCTGCTCGCGCAGCTTTTCAATCTCGCCCTTGGCCTCGACGACCGCCTGCGCGATGGCGGTGTCCGACGCCTTGGAGCCGATGGTATTGACCTCGCGGTTCAGCTCCTGCACCAGGAAATCCAGCCTGCGGCCCACCGGCTCGTCCAGCTCTGCTGTGTCGCGGATGGCCGCGGCGTGGCTGAGCAGGCGAACCAGCTCCTCGTCGATGGCGGCGCGGTCGGCGAAGATGGCAACCTCCTGAATCAGGCGGCTCTCGTCGATTTCCCCATCGGTGAGCGCGGCGATGCGCTGGCGCAGCCGGTCGCGATAGTCGCTGACGACCAGCGGCGCGCGCTCGGCGATGCGATTGCGGATCGCCTCGATGCTGCGGATCTTGGCGAGGATGTCCTCGGCCATGCGCGCGCCCTCCTGCGAACGCATGGCGACCAGGTCGTCCAGTGCGCCGGAAAGCGCCTGATCAAACAGCGCGCGCACAGCCTGCTGATCCTCCTCCTTCTCCTGGACGGTGAGTACGTCCGGCAGGCGGGTGTACGCCTCAAGCGGCAGCGCCGTTTCCGTACCAAGCGCGCCGCCCAGCTCGGCCACGGCGCTCTGATAGGCCAGCGCCAGCGCCGTGTCCACGCGAACCTCCCGCGCGTCCTGCCGGTGATTGGCATAGCTGACGAACACGTCGACATGCCCGCGCGCCAGCCTCGCGCTCACGCCTCTGCGCACCGCGTCGTCCAGAAACGACAGCGTGCGCGACAGCCGGTAGGAAATATCCAGAAAGCGATGATTGACGCTCTTGACCTCCACGGTCATCTCCCGGCCGTCCGCCTCCAGATGGCAGCGGCCGTATCCCGTCATGCTCTTCACAGCAAGCCACACCCCTTCAACCGATTGTGCGGTTATTTTTTCATTATATCACCGTATCCGGGAATTGGAAAGACGCAATTATGCCTCCAGCAGCGAAAGGAACTCCTTTTCGTCCATCACGCGCACGCCGAGCGCCCTCGCCTTGTCCAGCTTGCTGCCCGCGCTCTCCCCTGCGAGGACGACGCTGGTCTTTTTGGACACGCTGCCCGTCGCCTTGCCGCCGTTGCGGCGAATCAGCTCCTCGGCCTGAGCGCGGGTGAGCGTGGGCAGCGTGCCGGTGAGCACGAACGTCATGCCCTCAAAGCGCGTGCCCGTCTGCGCCCGGCTGACCTGCGGCTGCACGCCGCAGGCGAGCAGCGCGCGCACAAACGCCTGATTGTCTTCGTCGGCAAAGAACTCGGTGATCGACCCGGCCACAATTCCGCCCACGTCCTCCAGGCCGGTCAATTCCTCGGCGCTGGCCTGCATCAGCGCCTCTAGGGAGCCGAAGTGCGCCATCAGGTCGCGCGCGGTCTTTTTGCCGATATTGGGGATGCCGATGGCAAAGAGGAACGCATCCAGCTCGCAGGTCTTGCTCTTGTCCAGCTCGGCAAGCAGCTTGTCGGCCTTTTTTGCGCCGAAGCCCTTGAGCGCGACCATGTCCTCCTTTTTCAGCGTGTACAGCTCCGCCGCGGAGCGCACGCCCAGCTGATCGTAGAACAGCTCCGCCGTCTTCTCACTGAAGGCTTCAATGTCCATGCCCTGGCGCGAGGCGAAGTGCGCCATACGGGCGATGGCCTGCGGGCGGCAGGTCTGCCGGTTCAGGCAGAACAGGTGCGCGCCGCGCTGCGTGAGCGGCCCGCCGCAAGCCGGGCAGACCGCCGGCGGCACAATATCCGTCTCGGGCGCCTCGCCCTCGCCCTGCCACACGACGCCCATGATCTCCGGAATCACGTCGTTGGAGCGGCGCACCCAGACCTCGCTGCCCACTCGCACGCGCTTGCGGCAAATGTCGCCGTAGTTGTTGAGCGTCGCGCGGCGCACGGTCACGCCGCAGATGTCCACCGGCTCAAGATGCGCCAGCGGCGTCAGCTTGCCGGTGCGCCCCAGCTCCCAGGTGACGTCCATAAGGCAGGTCTTCGTCTCCTGCGCGGCAAACTTAAAGGCGATCGACCAGCGCGGGAACTTGTCCGTCGTGCCCAGCACCTCGCGGGTGCGCATGTCGGTCAGCTTGATCGTCGCGCCGTCGATGAGGAAATCCAGCGTGTCACGCGCCGTCTCGATCTCGTGCACCAGGCATAGCGCCTGCTCAATCGTGTCCGCCTCCCGGGCGAAGGGGCTGACGGGCAGGCCGTTTTCCCGCAGGAAATCCAGCATCTCCTGCTGGGCGGCGAAGCTGCGCCCTTCGATGTAGCCCACCTGATAGAACAGCGCGTCCAGGTTCCGCTCCGCCGTGACCTTCGGGTCGAGGTTGCGCAGCGCGCCGGCTGCGGCGTTGCGCGCATTCTTGAGCGGCTCCTGCGCGGTTTCGTTGTATTTTTCCAGCGCGGACAGGCGCATGATACACTCGCCCTGCACCTCCATGCGCCCGCTGTATGGGATGCGCAGCGGAATGCAGCGGATCGTCTGCGCCTGAGCGAGAATGCCCTCGCCGACCTTTCCGTCGCCGCGTGTGGCTGCCTGCACAAGCCGCCCGCCGTCGTAGGTGAGGTTGATCGTCAGGCCGTCGAGCTTGTATTCGACCATGTAGCGGTTCTGCGGCAGGCCCCCGGCCTCCTGCGTCAGCCGCTGGCAGCGCTGTGCCCAGGCGAGGATCTCCTCCTCGCTCTGCGCCTTGTCCATGCTCCAGAGCCAGGCGATGTGGCGGTGCGGCTCAAAGCCGGCGAGCACCTCGCCGCCCACGCGCCGCGTCGGCGAATCGGGCAGGCGCTCGCCGGTCTCCTCCTCCAGGCGGCGCAGCTCGGCATACATCGCGTCCCATTCGTCGTCGGACATCGCGGCATCGTTCTGATCATAGTAGACTCTGGACGCCTCGTTGAGCCGGTCGACCAGCTCGCGCATGCGTTCGTTCATCGCTGCTTACCCTCCTGTCCTGATCATCGGCGCGATGGACGCAGCCAGCTCCTTCGCCCCCACGCTGGCGTCGTCAAAGCGCACGAGCACGCGCGCGTCTGCGCCCGTCCCCCGCACGCGGATGACCACGCCGGCGCCGAACTTCCTGTGGCGCACATGGTCGCCCACCGCATAGACGGACGGTGTCTCGGCCTCGTGCGCGGCGGAGCGGACGACCTTAGGTTCCATGCCGCGCTGCACGCCGTCCACCTGCTTCCCGCCGACGTTCTCCGTCTGCCCCATGCCCGCGCCGGAGCCGCGGCTCCAGCTGAGGTAGCTCTGCTTCCTGCCCGTGGGCATGGCCGTCTGGCTCGCCGCGCGGGGCTGCCAGGCAGCCTGCTGCGGCTCATTTGGGGAAGCAAACGCGCTGCCCCTGCTCCACGCGGGCTGACGCCACTGGCCGGCGTGCCAGGCGCCCTGCCGCTCACCGACCGGCGCGCCAAAGGCAGGCCGCCGCTCGGAGACGTCCTCGATCACGCGCGCGGGGATGTCATCGATGAAGCGCGAGCGGTCGTTGAACTGCATCTGATTGTAGAGCATGCGCCTGGCGGCGTGCGACAGATACAGCCGCTCACGAGCGCGGGTGATGCCGACATAGCAGAGTCTTCGCTCCTCCTCCATGCGCTGCTCGTCGTCCTTGCTGCGCATGGACGGGAAGAGGTTTTCCTCCATGCCGATCATGAACACGTTGGGGAACTCCAGGCCCTTGGCGCTGTGCAGCGTCATCATCGTCACCGCGCCGCCCGTCTCGCTCAGCGTGTCCAGATCGGACACCAGCGCCACGTTCTCCAGATAGTCGGCAAGCGTCGGATTGTCGGCCTTCTGCTCGTATTCCTGCACTGCGCCGACAAACTCGCGGATGTTTTCCACCCGTGCGCGGTTTTCGTCGCTGTCTTCCTTTGTATACTGGCTCTCCAGGCCGGTGGTGTCGATCACATACTGCACAAGCTCTGTGAGCTTCATGCTCTCGGCCATCATGGTCAGACTCATGATCAGCGCGCCGAACTGCTCCACGCTCCTGCGGCCGCGCGCACCGATCGTCTGCGGGATGTCCATGCAGGCCGTGAGCAGCGGCATCTCCTGCTCGGCTGCGTAGCGGGCAAGCTCCGTCACCGTCGTATCGCCGATAGCGCGCTTGGGCACGTTGATGATGCGCCGCACGGAGATGTCGTCCGCCGGGTTGATCATCACCCGCAGATAGGCCAGGATATCCTTGACCTCCTTGCGGTCGTAGAAGCGCAGGCCGCCGACCATGCGGTACTGGATGCCGCTGTGCACGAACGCTTCCTCCACCACGCGGGACTGCGCGTTGGTGCGGTAGAGCACGGCGCAGCGGGAGGCGTCCTCGCCCTGCGCATTCAGCGCGCGGATCTGCTGGCAGATCCAGGCGGCCTCCTCGCGCTCATCGTCCGCGCGGTAGAGCCGGATCATCTCGCCCGGGCCTTCGTTCGTCCACAGCGCCTTGTCCTTGCGGTTTTCGTTGCGGGCGATGACCTGATTGGCCGCATCCAGGATATTGGCCGTGGAGCGGTAGTTCTGCTCGAGCTTGATGACCCGCGCGTCCGAGAAGTCCTTCTCAAAGTCGAGGATATTGCGGATGTCCGCGCCGCGCCAGCCGTAGATGGACTGATCGTCGTCGCCCACGACGCACAGGTTGCGGCTGTGCTGTGCCAGCAGGCGCACGAGCATATACTGCGCGTAGTTGGTGTCCTGATACTCATCGACGTGGATGTAGCGCAGCTTGCGCTGATACGCCTCCAGCACCGGCGGATGCGCGGCGAACAGCTCGAGTGTCCTGACAATCAGGTCGTCAAAGTCCAGCGCGTTGGAGCCTTTCAGCTTGTCCTCATAGGCGGAGTAGACGTCCTGCACGATCTGACTGCGGTAGTCCCGATCGGATTGGGCAAACCACTCCTGCGGGCCGAGCAGCTTATTCTTGGCGTCGGAGATCTTGGCCTTGATCTCGCGCGGCGGCAGGAATTTCTCGTCGATGTTCAGGCGCTTCAGGATTTCCTTGAGCGCGCTCATCTGGTCGTCGTCGTCGTAGATGGTGAACGAGCGCGTGTAGCCCAGCTTTTCGATATCGCGGCGCAGAATCTTCGCGCAGCCCGCGTGGAAGGTGGACACCCACACGTCCGCCGCGCTGGGGCCGACCAGCTTTTCGATGCGCTCGCGCATCTCCGCGGCGGCCTTGTTGGTGAAGGTGATGGCCATGATGGCCCAGGGCGGCACGCCGTGATCGATCAGGTTGGCGACGCGGTAGGTCAGCGCGCGCGTCTTGCCGGAGCCTGCGCCGGCCAGCACCAAAAGCGGCCCCTCAAGCGTTTCCGCCGCGAGCCGCTGTTCTTTGTTGAGACCGCTCAAATCCATGGATTCATTCCTCCTGTGCCGGAGCCGCGGGGGCCGTCTGCTCCAGGCGCTCGAGCAGGAGCTGATAGCCGCCCGCGCCGTAGGACAGGCAGCGGTTGACGCGGCTGATCGTCGCCGTGCTCGCGCCGGTCTGCTCGGCGATGTCCTGATAGGTCACCTTGTCGCGCAAAAGACCGGCCACGGCCAGGCGCTGCGCCACGGCCTGCAGCTCCTTGATGGTAAAGATATCCTCAAAAAAGCGATACGCCTCCTCCGGGCTTTCCAGCAGCAGCATCGCCCGAACCAGCTGATCGATCTGTGCGCTCGCAATTCGTTCATCCAACATCGCTATTCCTCCCGAACGTGCATTCGTAGCCTGATTATACCACAAAGCCGGGCAGAAAAAAAGGCGAGCCGGTTGATACGGCTGCCTTTTTCGTCATTTTGTTGTGTCAGCCCTTCCGCAAGGCATCCGCCTTGAATGCTGAGCGGCAGGACCTGCATTCCTCCGTCGATGATGCCGCCGTCAGCATGCCGGTGATCACGCGCCCGGTTCGTCGCTATGGTCATCACTGGGGCGCTGCGGCGTCCTGACGAAAGGTGTGCAGTGTCTGCGGCTCGGCAGCGCGCTCCTCGCTGAGCAGCTCCAGATGGCCGACGGACACCTCGTAGGCCGTCTTCTCCACCACCGTGCCGTCGGGCATCTGCTTTTGATACGCACGGGACTGCAGCCTGCCTGAGAGCGTGATTCTGTCGCCCACGGAGAGCTTCGCAGCAAAGCGCGCGCTGCGCCCCCAGGTGATGCACGGGATGTAATCGCTCTTGCCGTAGGCGCGGTTGACCGCCAGCATCATGTCCGCGATCTCCCGGCCAAAGGGCGTGGTGCGGTAGGCGGGCGCCTTGCACAGCGTGCCGGTCAGCTGGATCTGGTTGGGGTTCTCCCGGTCGTCCGGCTCCACGATTCGCTGGGCGAAGGCGGTGATGAGCAGCCGCCCGGCGCCCTCGATGATCTTGTTGTAGGAGCGAACCTGCCCCTCGATGGCCAGCGCGTCGCCGTCGCTGAGCATCGTGCCGTCGAGCAGCCGCTCGGACAGGGTGATGGGCAGCTGATCCTGCGCGCCGGAGAGCCTGGGCACGCCCAGCGTCAGGTAATAGAACTTCTCGCCAAAGGCTTCATGCCCCACCACGGGCGTGCCGATGACTTTGCCGCTCAGATGCAGTGTGTTCACGACGTTTTCCATTGTACGTCCTCCTTATCTCATTGTCGCCGGAGGCGGTCAGGCACCGCGCGCCGGCTCTGGTGACGCCTTGCCCTGCTGCTGCGCGGGCACAGGCGTCGGGGTACACAGGTGCTGCTTGCCCGTGTGGTCGATCCACGTCTCCCCCTCGAGCAGCAGCTGGGATACGGGAATTATCCTGTATCCCGCCTGGGTGTAATATTCAAGAATCTGCGGCAGCGCTTCCAGAATGTATTTGGAATCGTTGTGAAAGAGCACGATATCGCCGGGATGAACGCTTTTGGTGCACTGGCGAACCATGTTCTCGGCGCCCAGGTTCTTCCAGTCGAGCGAGTCGACGTTCCACTGCACGCATTCGTAGCCCTCCTCCCGGCTCACGCGGACGACGCTGTCGTTGTATTCGCCGTACGGCGGACGAAACAGCGTCGTAGGCTTGCCGGTGATCGATTTCACCAGGTCGCTGCACTTGCGCAGCTCCTCGCGGATCTGCGACTGGGACAGCTGGGACATGTGCGGATGGGTTGCGGAATGATTGCCGATTTCATGCCCCCTTGCAATCAGCTCCGCCACAAGATCCGGGTGCTTCTCCGCCCAGAAGCCGACGAGGAAGAACGTCGTCTTCACATCGTACTGATCCAGGATATCCAGAATGCCCTCTGTATTGGCGCGCCCCCATGCAGCGTCAAAGCTGATGGCAAGCACCTTTTCTTCTGTATCGACGTTGTACACTGGCAGCTCGCGCGTCGTCACCGCCGCCATCAGCGCGGGCGCCTTCCGCATGGGCACATAGGCCATGAACACGGCGGCCAGCAGGGCCACCGGCAGCACTCGCCTGACAGCGTGCGAATCGAGGCGCATTTTTCGCATCCGCATCGCCTCCACTTTCAACCTCGAAAGGTTTATATGTGTCTGCGCGCGCATTTAGAACCGTGCTGCGTGTTCTACCCATTAGACGATGGTTGCACCCGTTATCTTCCACGAGAAGAAATGTTTCACATTTCCGCCTTATTTCCCCGGGTCAGTCCGGCCCAAAAAGCAAAATCGGCGGAAGCAGCTTCCGCCAATTCAGTGTCGGTATTCAGTCCTGCATCGATCCAATCAGGTTCATGTCGGTCACCACGTCGTCCAGCAGCACACTCACCAGCAGCTGCCCGCGGCCCGCGCGGCGGTCGACTGGGATTTCGCCCATGCGCATGCGCGTCACATGGCCGCCGCGCTGGGCAAAGGCGACGCCTTCTGCCTGCCCGACCGGCGCAAAGCCCGCCAGGCGCGTGCCGGTTTCGCCCGTTTTGGTCAGCGGCAGCAGGCGCTGTCCCTTGCCCGCGCGCTTCTGCCGGTCGATGTCGTCGGCCATCATGCGCTTGCCAAAGCCGCGGTCGCTGATGAGCACCAGCATGTTGCCCGGCTTGGGCAGGGCATGCCAGCAGACTGTGTCGCCGGTGCTCACGTCGATGCCCCGCACGCCGGCTGTCGCACGGCCGGTGGTGGGGATCTCGCTCAGCTTGAAGCGCACACCCATGCCCTGCGCCGTCACCAGCAGCAGATCGCCCTTGTCCTCCGGCTGCACCATTTCGACTGCAGCGACTGCGTCGTCGCCCTTGAGCGTGATCGCCGCAAAGCGCGACCGGCGGATGCCGTATTCGCCCGCCGCCGTGCGCTTGACCTGGCCGTTTTTCGTGATAAAGAGCAGCTCTCCCCGGCGCTCCATCTCCTCGCTGCGGGCGCAGACCATCGCCACCAGCTGTTCGCCGTCGGCCAGCCCGGCGACAAGACCCGTCAGCAGGCTGCCGCGCTCCTTGAGGCGCAGGGTCTCCGGGATTTTGGCAACGTCGAGCATGAAGCAGTTGCCCTGATTGGTGAAGAAATAGCAGGAGGCGTCCGTCATCGTCTGCATGATGTCGAGCACGTCCTCGCGGACGCCCGGCTGCTGGAGGTACTTGTCCACCATGCGCGGGCTCATGCGGCGCAGCTGGCCGTCGCGCAAACGCAGGATGGCCGTCTCCTCGGCCACGGGCTTGACCTCGGTCACGGGCAACGTCGCGGAGTCGTCGTCGATCAGCTCCGTGCGGCGGTCGTCGCCGAACTGGTCGCGGATGCCGCTCAGCTCGCTGCGGATGACGGCGATGAGCTTCTTTTCACTCTTGAGAATACCCTCCAGCCGGTCGATCGTCCTGAGGATGGCGGCGTATTCGCGGCGCAGCGCCTCGATCTCCAGCCCGGTCAGCCGCTGCAGGCGCATGTCCAGAATCGCCTGAGCCTGAATATCCGTCAGGCCGAAGCGGTTCATCAGCTGCTCCTTGGCCTCCTTGGGGCTCTTGCTGCGGCGGATGAGCGCGATCACCTCGTCCAGGTGATCGACCGCGACCATCAGTCCGGCGAGGATATGCTCCCTGGCCTTCGCCTGCTCCAGCTCGTAGCGGGTGCGCCGGGTGACGACGCGCTTCTGATGCTCGATATAATAGGAAAGCAGCGCCTTGAGGCCGAGCTGCATCGGGCGTCCGTCCGCGATGGCGACGATGTTCACGCCGAAGGTGACCTGCAGGTCGGAGTATTTGTAGAGCACGGAGAGGATCTGCATCGGATCGACATCGCGCCTCAGCTCGATGACGGCGCGAAGGCCGGTGCGGTCGGACTCGTCGCGGATGTCGTAAATACCGCCGAGCTGGGCCTTGCGCTCCTCGCTGAGCCTGAGGATCTTTTCGAGCATCGCTGCCTTGGGCACCTGATAGGGCACCTCGGTAATGACGATGAGCTTGCGCCCGGCGGCGCCCTCCTCGATGTGCACCTTCGCGCGCAGGGTCAGTTTGCCGCGCCCCGTCTCGTAGGCGCGGGCAATCTCCTCGTTGCGAATCAACCGCCCGCCGGTCGGGAAGTCCGGCGCGGGCAGCACGCGCATGATCTCCGGCAGCGTCGCCTCGGGCTTGTCCATCAGCAGGATGACCGCGTCAATCGCCTCGCGCAGGTTGTGCGGCGGGATGTTGGTGGCCAGGCCGACCGCGATACCCGACGCGCCGTTGACCAGCAGGTTCGGATAGCGCGCAGGGAGCATGTCCGGCTCCTTGAGCGTATCGTCGAAATTGAAGCTGAAGGGCACGGTGTCCTTGTCGATATCGCGCAGCATCTCCAGCGCCAGCGGCGCCATGCGTGCCTCGGTGTAGCGCATCGCGGCAGCGCTGTCGCCGTCGATAGAGCCGAAGTTGCCGTGGCCGTCCACCAGCACACCGCGCATGCTGTATGGCTGTGCCATGCGCACCATCGCGTCGTAGACGGAGCTGTCGCCGTGCGGATGATACTTGCCCAGGCAGTCGCCCACGATGCGCGCGCACTTCTTGTGCGGCTTATCGGGCGTGACGCCCAGCTCGTTGAGGGTAAAGAGAATGCGGCGCTGCACGGGCTTAAGGCCGTCCTCCACGCGCGGAAGCGCGCGCTCGAGGATAACGTGCTCCGCATAGGGGATCATGGAGATGTGCATGACCTCCTCCATGGGCCGCTGGATAATCTCATGCTGCGGGGCGCCCTCCGGGGAATCGCCGCCGTTCTTTCTGCGTGCCATTACTTCGCCTTCCCTTCTCGCGCGAGGAATGTATCCACCTTATTGAAGTCCGCGTAGGCCGTGATGTAGTCGCGCCGCGGCTCGACCTTGTCGCCCATCAGCAGCGTCACCAAACGCTCGGCCTCGGCCACGTCCTCCAGCGTCACCTGCATGAGCTGGCGGTTTTCCGGGTTCATGGTCGTCTCCCAGAGCTGGGACGGATCCATCTCGCCCAGGCCCTTGTAGCGCTGGATCGTGTATCCGCGCCCGATGCCGGCAGTGACCCTGGAAAGCTCCTTGTCGTCGTAGGCGTAGACGATTTTATCGCCCTTGGCCACGCGGTAGAGCGGCGGCATGCCGATGTACACATGGCCGTCGGTGATCAGCGCGCGCATGTAGCGATAGAAGAACGTGAGCAGGATCGCGCGGATGTGCGCGCCGTCCTGGTCGGCATCCGAGAGGATGATGACCTTGTGGTATTTGAGCGCCTTGAGGTCGAAGTCCTCGCCGATGCCCGTGCCCAGCGCCGTGATGATGGAGCGGAACTCCTCGTTGGCCAGCACCTGATCGATGCGCTTTTTCTCCACGTTGAGCGGCTTGCCGCGGATGGGCAAAATCGCCTGAAAGCGGCGGTCGCGCCCCTGCTTGGCCGAGCCGCCTGCGGAATCGCCCTCGACGATGAACATCTCGTTTAGCTCCGGCTTTTTGCCGGTGCAGCTGGAGAGCTTGCCCACCAGCGGCGCGGCCTCCAGCTGATTCTTGGCGCGGGCGACCTCCTTGGCCTTGCGCGCGGCCTCGCGCACCTTGCTGGCACGCACGGCCTTGTCCACGATGCTGCCAGCGACCTCCTGGTGCTTGAGGTTCTCCAGATATTCGGTCATGCGGGCGTAGACGAAGGACTCCACCGCCGGGCGCACCTCGGTGTTGCCCAGCTTGCCCTTGGTCTGCCCCTCGAACTGCGGATTGCGCACGAAGGTGAGCAGCACCGCCGTGATGCCCTCGCGGTAATCCTCACCCATGAGGTTGTTGTCCTTCTCCTTGAGCGCGCCGATGCGGCGGGCATAGTCGTTGAGCGCGCGGGTGAAGCCGGCCTTGAAGCCCATCTCGTGCGTGCCGCCCTCGGCGGTGGGGATGTTGTTGACGTAGGAGAAGATGCTCTCCGCGTAGTCGTCCGTGTGCTGGATGGCCAGGCAGATGCGCACGTCGTCCTGCATGCCCTCGAGCATGAGGATATCGTCATACAGCGGCGTCTTGTCGCGGTTGATATAGCGGACGTAGTCGGCCAGGCCGCCCTCGTAGTGGAAGACTGTGGCCTGCTTGTCGGGATCCTTCTCGCGCTCGTCGACAAAGGTGATCTCCAGCCCCTTGTTGAGATACGCCAGCTCGCGCAGGCGGCGGCGGACGGTGTCGGAGTTGAAGCGCGTCTCCTCGAAGACGGTGTCGTCCGGCAGGAAGGTGACGCGCGTGCCGTGCTTGCGCGTGGCGCTCACGCGCTCCAGCGGCGTGACCGGCCTGCCGGAGGCGATCTTCTGCTCCTTGGGATCATAATTGCTCTCAAAGCGCATGCGATAGTGGCCGCCGCCGGTGCAGCTGTCCACCGTCAGCCACCTGGAGAGTGCGTTGACCACCGACGCGCCCACGCCGTGCAGGCCGCCGGAGTAATTGTAGCTCTGATGATCGAACTTGCCGCCGGCGTGCAGGCGGGTGTAGATGACCTCCACGCCCGTGATGCCCAGCTCCGGATGGATATCCACCGGCACGCCGCGCCCGTCGTCCTCGACCGACGCGCTGCCGTCACGGTGCAGCTCCACGCGGATGCTCCTGGCGTAGCCGTTGGCCACCTCGTCGATCGCGTTGTCCACAATCTCCCAGAGCAGGTGGTGCAGGCCGCGGGAGCCCGTCGAGCCGATGTACATGCCCGGACGCATCCGGACTGCATCGAGTCCCTCGAGCACCTTGAGCATGCTGGCAGAATATGCTTTCGCCATGGAATCAAACCTCCTTGTGGTCATACGGCTATTCATTATAGCGGATTTATCCTTTTTTTGCAATCCTTGGCGTGCAAACGCGCGCTGAAGCGGCGCGTCCAGGCATAATCTGCACCGCACGCATGCACAATAAGCGCATCAATCCATCAAGAAAGCGAGGTCCTTTCATGTCCATCGGCATGATTCTGCTGGTTGTCATCAGCCTGCTGATCCTCTTTGGCGTGCTGCAGCGCGTGCTCGACCGCATGGCGCTCACCGACAGGCAGGCCCTGGCGTGCGTCGCGGCCATCTTCGTGGGCGGCTGGCTGCCGGATATTGCGCTGGGGATGGTCACCATCAACATCGGCGGCGCGCTCATTCCCCTCATCGTGTGCGTGTATCTGTTCCTGAACGCCGGCACGGCGAAGGAGCGCATCCGCGCAGCCGTCGCCTCGGTGCTGACCGCCGCGGCGATCTACGCCATCAGCCTGTACTACCCCGCCGACCCGATCGCCATGCCGACGATCGACCCGATGATCCTCTACGGCGTCTGCGGCGGTCTGATCGCCTGGCTGCTGGGGCGCTCCCGCCGCAGCGCGTTTATCGCGGGCGTGCTGGGCGTGATCCTGGCGGACGTGATCTCCGGGCTGTCCGTCTGGCTGCGGGGCGTCAATCAGCCCATCCGCCTGGGCAGCGCCGGCGCGCTGGACGCGGTGGTGCTCGCCGGCGTCATCGGCGTGCTGATGTGCGAGCTGGTCGGCGAGCTCATGGAGCGCATCCAGACAGGCCGCGCCAACGCGCCGCATGAGGACGGCGCGATCGAAGGGGGCAGCCGCGCATGAGGAGCACGCTTCTTCGCATCAGCGCGGCGGCAGCGCTGCTTGCCCTGCTGTGCCTGTCCTTCACCGCGGACGCGGTCGCCGAGGACTGGGGTGACGAGACGGTCGTCACCGTCGCGGACGAGAGCGGCAACGCGGTCTTCACCCTGGCCGGATCGGTCAGCGAGGGCGACGAGTACATCAGCCGCGACAACATCCTCTACCGGATCGAGCGCGTATCCGGCGCGACAGCTGTCGCCAAACGCATTGGCGAGGAGAGCATGCCGGATGTCTCCTGGCTGGACGCGGGCGAGGCGCAGGCCGTCTTTGCGCCGGAGGCACAGGCCGCGGCAGCGCAGGGCGACAGCAGCAAAAAGCTGATCGCCATGTACGTCACCCACAGCGACGAGAGCTATGTCCCGTCCGACGGCACGCAGAGCATCGACGGCCAGGGCGGCATCTACGACGTGGCGCGCAGCTTCCGCGACGCGCTGCAGGCCAAGGGCGTCGATGTCGTCCTCGACGAGTCCACCCACCTGCCGCACGACTCCGGCGCGTACCGCCGAAGCCGGCGCACGGCGGAGCGCCTGCTGCAGCGCCAGCCCGACGCCATCATAGACATCCACCGCGACGGCATTCCCGACCAAAGCGAATACGTGTGCTCAATCAACGGCGAAAACGCCTCGCAGATCCGCCTGCTGGTGGGCAGAGCTAACCAGAACAGCGAGGTCAACCGCGAATTCGCCAAGCAAATCAAGGCCGTGGCGGACAAGCAGTATCCCGGGCTGATCAAGGACATCTTTATCGGCAAGGGCACCTACAATCAGGATCTCTCGCCCAACGCGATCCTGATCGAGTTCGGCACGCACACCATCAGCAAGGAGCGCGTGCTCAACTCGACCGACCTGATGGCCAACGTCGTCAGCACCACGCTCTACGGGCCGGAGACCGGCAGCGCCAAGGCGCAGGGCGGCGCGAAGGCGACCGCCAAGGCCGAAAAGAATGGCTCCATCTCCGGCATAGCCATCATGCTGCTGGTGGTCATCGTCGGCGTGATCATCTTCGCGCTTGTGCAGACGGGCGGCGGCAAGGCCATGGGCACCAAAATCGGGCGCAATCTGCGCGAGCTGACGGGCGGACTTGTCGGCAAGCGCAAGGAGGAGGATTCCTGATCCCGCACCAACAAAAGCCGCTTTTTCCGCACAGGGCCGGATGACGCCAGCGCGCCAGACCGGCCCTTTTTGCACGCAATCTGCGGAAACGCTTGACTTTGGCGATCGAATTGTAGATAATAGATTGGGTTATTTTGAAAAAGAGGTGTCAAGGCCGCATGTCCCAGCGCATCCTTTCCGTCTTCCCCGGCTCACTCGCCGCGCGCAGCGGCATCCGGCCGTCGGAGACGCTCATCTCCATCAACCGCACGCCTGTGCTGGATCTGGTGGACTATCAGTACCTGACGGCGCGCCCGGTTCTGGAGCTGCTCATAGAGGGCGAGGACGGCGCGCAGCGCGTCGTGCACATCCGCAAGCACACGGAGGATCCGCTCGGCCTGACGCTTGAGTCCTCGCTGATGAGCTGCCCCAAGACCTGTGCCAACCACTGCATGTTCTGCTTCATCGAGCAGATGCCCCCGGGCATGCGCCCGAGCCTGTATGTGCGCGACGACGACTGGCGGCTGTCGCTGATGGCCGGCAATTTCGTGACGCTGACCAACCTGCCCCGCCAGGAAATGGATCGCATGATCGAGCGCAAGGCCAGCCCGATTTACGTCTCCGTCCACACCACCAACGGCGAGCTGCGCAAGAGGATGCTCTCTCACGTTCACGCGGACAGGATCATGGAGCACCTGCGCCGCTTCGCGGACAACGGCATGAGCTTCCACTGCCAGGTGGTGCTCTGCCCGGGCATCAACGACGGCGCGGAGCTGGACAGGACGCTTTCCGATCTGGCCTCCCTCGCGCCGCACGCGCTGACCGTCGCGCTCGTGCCGGTGGGGCTCACGCGCTACCGTGAGCACCTCTATCCCCTGCGCCCCTATACCCGAGAGGAAGCGCTTGGCGTTGTTCGCCAGGCGGAGGCCTTCCAGCGGCGGATGCTCCCCGAGCACGGCACGCGCTTTGTGTTCCCCTCGGACGAGTTCTATCAGCTCGCCGGCCTGCCCATCCCGGACGCGGAAAGCTACGAGGACTTCCCTCAGTTTGAAAACGGCGTGGGCCTGCTGGCGCGCCTGCGCGACGAATTCGAGACCGCGCTGCGCCTGGATCCGGACGCAAGCGGCGCGCGCCCCCGGCGCGTGATCATGGCCACCGGCACATCGGTCGCGCCGTTTATGGAATCGCTCGTCCTGTCGCATCCGATCCCCGGCGTGCAGATCGCCATCCGCCCCATCGTCAACCGCTTCTTCGGCGAGACGGTGACCGTGTCCGGCCTGATCACCGGGCAGGATCTGGTGGCGCAGCTGCTGGGCGCGCAGGCGGACGAAATTCTCATCACAAAAAGCATGCTCCGCGAGGGAGAGGACATTTTCCTCGACGACATGACGCTCGACGAAGCGCAGGCAAAGCTGGGCGTGCGCATCACGCCCGTGCCGGATGACGGCGCGGATCTGCTTGATGCCCTGCGCGGAACGGAGGAATAAACCATTATGGCAAAGCCCCTTGTCGCCGTCGTTGGCCGCCCCAACGTCGGCAAATCCACCTTCTTCAACAAGATCGCCCGGCGGCGCATCTCCATTGTCGAGGACACGCCCGGCGTCACGCGCGACCGCATCTACGCGGACTGTGAATGGCTGAACCACAGGTTCACGCTGATCGACACCGGCGGCATTGAGCCGCACACCGACGATATCCTGCTGCGCCAGATGCGCAGGCAGGCCGAGGTCGCCATCGATACCTGCGACGTGATTCTCTTCTTCACGGACGGGCGCAACGGCATGACCGCCGACGACGAGGACGTGGCCACCATGCTGCGCAAGAGCGGCAAGCCCGTCGTGCTGGTGGTCAACAAGGTCGACAGCCACAGCATGAGCGATGCGGTGTACGAGTTCTACAATCTGGGGCTGGGCGACCCATTCCCGATCTCGTCGGTCAACCTGCTGGGCCTGGGCGACCTGCTGGATGAGATGGTGCGCCACTTCCCCGAGCAGGACGAGCCTGAGGAGGACGAGCACACCATCCAGATCGCCGTCGTTGGCAGGCCGAACGTGGGCAAGTCCAGCCTGGTCAACCGGATTCTGGGGCAGGAGCGCTCCATGGTCTCCGACATCGCCGGCACCACGCGCGACGCGATTGACACCGCCTTCACCCGGGACGGCCAGCGCTACAACATCATCGACACCGCCGGCATCCGCCGCAAGCGCGCCATCGAGGAGGAATCCATCGAGCGATACAGCATCGTGCGCGCGCTGGCCGCCGTGCGCCGCTGCGACGTGGCCCTGATCGTCATCAACGGCGAGGACGGCGTCACCGAGCAGGACACCAAGGTCGCCGGTTATGTGCACGACGAGGGCAAGGCCGCGATCATCGTCGTCAACAAGTGGGACGCCGTCGAGAAGGACACGGGCACCATGGAGGCCTACCGCAAGAAGGTGCTCGACGCGCTCAAGTTCATGGACTACGCGCCGGT
>JBJEYK010000279.1:0-3680 GCA_051886775.1 Candidatus Ventricola sp.
CCGCCGCAGACGAACAGCACCAGGCTGCCCGCCGGCACATGGCGCGCGATGCATTCCGTCACCGCCTGCGCGGCGTGCTCCATCAGCAGCATCGACGGATAGCCCGTGCCATCCAGAAAGGCGCGTTCCATCTCCTGCATATCCTGCGGAGAAATCGTGTGCAGCATGCAAGCCCCTCCCTTATTCCGATTGTATCACCGCGAACGCCTGCGCCAGATCGCCCTCGTGCGTGAGCGAAAGCAGCACGCGCGCGCCGCCGACGGCCGCCAGCCGCTCCGCCGCCGCGCCATGCAGCGCAATTCCCGGCGCGCCGGACGCCGCGTGCGTCACCTCGATCCCCCAGGGCATGACGCCCGCGGAGAACCCGGTGCCCAGCGCCTTGGCGACGGCCTCCTTCGCCGCGAACATCGCCGCCGCGCTGGATGCCCGAGCGCGCCCCTTCGTCTCCAGATACGCCCGCTCATTTTCCAGAAAGACGCGCTCGTAAAAG
This sequence comes from Candidatus Ventricola sp., assembly GCA_051886775.1. Taxonomy (GTDB): domain Bacteria; phylum Bacillota; class Clostridia; order Christensenellales; family Aristaeellaceae; genus Ventricola. Next base: position 491 of record JBJEYK010000279.1, read on the forward strand.
TGCGGCCTTGCAATCGCCCGCTCAATGCGCGCAATCGCGCACAGATCCGTGCCGATGGCGACCACCTTACACATAGCCCATGATCCCCCGCACGGAGACATCCGCCGCCAGCACCTCCCGGCGCACGCCGTCGTCGCCCAGCACCACCAGTGCGCCGCTGTCCGTGACCGCCTCCGCCGTGCCGGCGTACGTTCCGCCGAGGGCGACCACCTGCACCCGCTGCCCCAGCGTAGCCGAGCGCTCCCGATAGGCGCGCATCATGCTGCCTTCGTCCATGTCCGACACGCGCTCAAATGCGGTCAGAAACGCGCGCACCAGCGCCGCGCGGCTGAGCCGCTTCCCGCTGAGCAGGTCGAGCGAGGAGGCCGTATGCGCGATCTCCGGGGCAAAAGCCGTCTGGTGCACGTTGATACCGATCCCCGCGACCACGTCGTGCACGCTCTGCTCGTCGGCGTTCATCTCCAGCAGCATGCCGCAGACCTTACGCCCGCCGACCACGATATCGTTCGGCCACTTGATGCGCGCGTCCAGCCCGGTCTCCGCTGCGATGCCCTCCGCCACGGCCAGCGCCGTGAGCAGCGACAGCCGCGCCACCTGCGAGGGGTGCGCCTGCGGCCGCAGGATCAGCGTCATGAACACGCCCTCCCCCGCTGGGGAAATCCAGCCGCGCCCGCGCCTGCCGCGCCCGGCGGTCTGCTCGTCGGCCAGGACGAGCGTGCCGTGCGCCGCGCCCTGCTGCGCCAGCGCGCGCGCGTAGCGGTTGGTCGAATCCACCGTGGGCAGGTATACGATCTCGCGCCCCGCCCAGCGCGTACACAGCCCATGGCGCACCACGGGCGCAAGCAGGCTGTCGGGGCAGGCCGTCAGCCGATAGCCCTGCCGCGCGACGGACTCCACCTCAAAGCCGAGCGCGCGCAGCTGCTCGATCTGCTTGAACACCGCCGCGCGCGTCACGCCCAGCTCGCGCGCCATCGCTTCACCGGACACTGTCTCCCCGGCCATCAGCCGCTGTAAAACCTGTTCCATTTGCCATCCCTCCGCATGCTCACATTGTAGCAAATATCGGCCTGCGTTTCAAGGCGCTGTGCGCAGCAAATGCCCGCGCACGCTCAAAACCGCCGCTGCATCGACGACAGGAATCTGTGTATGCCGCCGCCCTGAGCCTGGGCCGACGCATGCAGGCGGATAGGCGTCACAGAGGTGTCGCCCGCAGCCCGGCCTTTACCCGGTTTAGGGGTTTCCTTTGCCGGAAGAATCTGGTATAATAGAGATGATACGGTTTCCCGCTTGCCGGGCATCATCATCAAGGAGAGGACTTCATCATGAAAACCACATTCGCTCTTGCAGGCTGCGGCTTCCTCGGCGGCATCGTCGCCGATGCGTATGCCAAGGGGCTTCTGCCGGACTACGAGCTGATCGGCGTGTGCAGCCGTGAGATGGCGGACGCCGTACGCGTCTCGCAGCAGCTGGACTGCGCCGTCTGCGCGAACATCGACACGATGCTGGCAATGAAGCCGGACTACATCGTGGAGACTGCCTCTGTCGAATTCGTGCGCGAAAACGCCGTGCGCATCCTGGAGAGCGGCGTGAGCCTGGTGCTCGTGTCCATCGGCGCGTTCGCGGACCAGGCGCTGTATGCCGAGGCGAAGGCAGCGGCCATCCGCGGCGGCTCCAGGATTCACCTGGCCTCCGGCGCGATCGGCGGCTTCGACGTGCTGCAGACCGTCACCCTCATGGCGCAGGCGCAGGGGCTTTGCGAGCAGGCCGGGATCGAGACGCACACCGGCTGCAAGGGCTTTATGCCCACCCCCGTCTGGGACGACGCCCTGCTCACCGAGCAGCGCACCGTCTTCACCGGCAATGCCAAGGAGGCCATCGCCACCTTCCCCCGCCGGGTGAACGTCGCCGTCGCCACGTCGCTGGCGACCACCGGGCCGGACACCACCGGCGTGATCCTGCACAGCGTCCCGGACTGGCAGGGCGATGACCACCGGATCACCGCAGAGATCGACGGCGTGAAGGCCGTGGTGGATATCTACTCCCGCACCAGCGCCATCGCCGGTTGGAGCGTCGTCGCGCTGCTGCGCAACCTGTCCTCGCCGGTCTGCTTCTTCTGATTGCCAACACCTGATGCAAAGGAGTGTCACTATGTTTGCCAAACTGGTTGCCATCGAGCCTGTCAGCCTCGTGCCCGCCGCCGAGGAGAAGCTGCGCGAGTTCGCCGCTGAGGTCGTGATGTATCCCGACATCCCCGCCGACGATCAGGAAATCCTGCGCCGCATCGGCGACGCGGATGCCGTGCTGGTCAGCTACACCTCGCGCATCACGCGCGACGTGCTCACGCGCTGCCCGAACGTGCGCTATATCGGCATGTGCTGCAGCCTCTATTCCGAGGCCAGCGCCAACGTAGACATCGCCTGCGCCCGCGAGCTGGGCATCCGCGTGCTGGGCATCCGCGACTACGGCGACCGCGGTGTCGTCGAATACGTCCTGCACGAGCTGATCGGCCTGCTGCATGGCTTCGGCGGCAAGCCGATGCTGCGCGACGAGCCGGTTGAAATCACCGGCCTGAAGGTCGGCATCGTCGGGCTGGGCGTATCCGGACGAATGATCGCGGACGCGCTGCAATTCCTCGGCGCGGAGATTTCCTATTATAGCCGCAGCCGCAAAACCGAAGCGGAGCTGGCCGGCATGGCCTATCAGCCGCTGCGCCAGCTGCTTGCGCGCAGCGAGGTCGTCTTCACCTGCCTGAACAAGAACGTGCTGCTGCTGCAGGAGCCGGAGTTTGAAGCGCTGGGCGAGGGCAAGGTGCTGTTCAACACCTCCATCGGCCCGGGCTTTGATTCCGCCGCACTGGAGCGTTGGGTGAGCCGCCCGGGCAACTACTTCCTGTGCGACACCCGCGCCGCCGCGGGCAGCGTCTCGCCGGATTTCTTCGGGCGCGCCAACGTGTTCTGCCCCGCCGTGTCCGCCGGGCGCACGAAGCAGGCGTTCGTCCTGCTCAGCCAGAAGGTGCTGGCCAATCTTGAGACAGCGCTGGCCGAGATCGAAGGCTGATCCCAAAAAGAATCAGGAGGCAGGCCGCGCGCCTGTCTCCTTTTTCATACGCTTTCCTTCCGGTTATCGTAGTCGGTGAAAGGATGCTATTACTTACTAAGCAGTTTTCAAACAGCGATGAACAGCATCTGCC
>JBJEYK010000280.1:0-3664 GCA_051886775.1 Candidatus Ventricola sp.
GAAAGGATGTGATTTATGAAGCATCACAACCATAGCTGGTGGGCGCGGGATGCGCCCGCACAAACAACATTTTAAGCAAGAAGGAGACAACAAAATGCATACTTACGAAAAGCGGGACGCAAAATCCCGCACCATTGTCATTGTTTGCGCCTCAGTACTGGCGCTGCTGGTTTCTCTCGGCGTCTATGGCATTGTCCGCCTGATGCATAAACCGGCAGCAGATTCGTCTGTGCAGGCAGGCGGCCTCATCTATGATTCCTCTGCCGTAGAAGGCGGCTGGGAGAATCTCAGCCCGGAGGAGATTGAGGCGGCATTGAACGAGAAGGTGGCCGAGGGCATGATCAATATCTCCATGAACACCGCGCCGTACTTTGAAAGCGGCACGGCGGAGGGAAACGTCATGATCGTGAACGAAGCCATTAATAACTACCCACAGAAGGTGGAGTTCATCCGCAACGACACCGGCGAAACCATCTACGCTTCCAACGCAATCCCCGTGGGCAGCAAGATCGAACGTGCTGCCCTTGATGTGGAGCTGCCCGCAGGCACTTACGAGTGCACAGCCATGTTCCACAACCTCGACCCGGCCACGGGAGACATTCTCGGCACGGCCGGAGCCATCATTACCATCACCATTCAAAACTGATTTTACATGAAAAGGAGCCAATACCATGAAAAACTTTAAGAAAATCATCTCTCTCGTTCTCGCGATCTGCATGATTGCGTCCCTCGCCATCAGCGCTTCCGCCGCTAACACCGTGGATGCCTCCGGCGGCACCGGCACGTCCAATGTCACGCTCTCCAGCACCGCAGACGGCTCTTTGGGCGGCGATCCCGCAGCCACCAAGATGTCCGTTACCGTCCCCACCGTTCTGCCCATCGCCGTCGGCACGGACGGCACCGTCAGCACTGCAACCGACGCAAAGATCGTCAACAACTCCTTCGGCGCTGTCAAGGTCAGCTCCGTTTCCATCGAGGCCGCGCAGGGCTGGTCGCTGACCGCCTTTGGCGACAAGTCCACGCTGGCCGGTGAGAAGGTCAACTCCAACAAGTTTGGGTTCGCTATCTCCCTTGGCGGCGGCGCTGCCAAGCAGACCGACGCCAAGAACGCCTCTGCCCAGACCCTTCTGGATGCTGCGGTGGAGGGCTGCTTCATGACCGGTGTGGGCGACCAGACTGCCAACAGCATCGACATTGCCTATGACGCCATCGTGACTCCTGTGTCCGAGGCCGTGACCAACACCGCCATCGCAAGCGTCCTGTTCATCATCGCGTGGGATGCAGTCAACTGATTTCATTCTCCCGGAAGGACGGACGCTCGTCCGTCCTTCCCACGATAAAGGAGGTTTCATGATGAAATATAAACGAATCCTCGCACTCGTTCTCGCCGTAGCCGCCTGTTTCTCGCTGGTCGTGACCGCATCCGCAGCAGACGTTAAAGCCTCGAGTTTCCGCGATTTTGACCGTTCTTCGTGGTATGCCGAAGCCGTCTCTGCAGCCGTGGAAAATGGGCTTCTCTACGGCAAAGGAAACGGTATCATCGACCCCAACGGCAACCTGACCCGCGCGGAGATGGCCGCAATCATCAACCGTGCGTTCGGCTGCTACAAAACGGCAGATATCTCGCAGTACAAGGATGTGACGAAGAACGCATGGTACTACAAGGATGTGCAGCTGGCCGTCCAGATGGGCACTTACAATGGCCGCAGCAGCGCATCCATGGCACCGGATGCACCCATCACCCGGCAGGAAGCCATGACCGTGGTGGCGAGAGCGCTGCAGCTCGATCTGGAAAGGTACGGCAATGCGGATCTCTCCAAATTTTCTGACCGCGGCCAGATTTCCAACTGGGCGCTGCCTTACGTCAAGGCCATGGTCGGCGCAGATTATATCCATGGCAGAACGAGCGGCCTCGCTCCGCAGGACACCATCACAAGAGCGGAGTTCGCGCAGATCTTCTACAACATTTTGAAGCACTACGTTGTGACGGCCGCCACTTACGACAAGGATTTTTCGGGTAACGTCCTTATCCGCTGTGCCGACGTGACCCTGAAAGATTTGACCGTGGACGGCGACCTCATCCTCGGAAACGGCGTAGCGGACGGCAAGATCACGCTCGACAATGTGACTGTGACCGGGCGGCTGGTCGTCTGGGGCGGCGGTACAAAGGCTGTGTACTGCAATAACGGCACGAATATGCCCGAGGTCGTCGTTTGCCGCGTGGACGATGCGGTGAAGGTCTACTATGATCGCGAATCCACGCTGGCCGTCATTGACGATATCAAGGTCGAAATCACCGACCGGGCGAAGGTATTCAAAGAGACTGAGGTCATCTTCTACGATGTGTCCGGCCTGCGTGAAGCGCAGAAACAGCTCAATGCCATCGTCGAGGATAATCAGATCGCATTCACCGCGCCCGCGCACCTGTACGCGCTCGTCGGGGAGACGTCCGTTAAGGCCGAGTTTATCAACAACAGCAAGTCGGACAGCTATACCGTCGAGATTCACAAAAACAGCGATAATGCGCTCATCGTTGACACTTTTGAACTGGCCGCAGGCAAGAGCATTTCTTCGTTGGAATTACTGGAAGCTCCTACGTTTGGCGACACTCTCTGTACCGTGACGGTCACCGCGACGCGAAACGGCAAGTCGGTTGGTACGCTGCACACCGAGCTGACACTGCATGCGGCATATCTGTGGCCGGAGGAGGTGCGCTGATATGAAACGAGCTTTTGCACTTCTTTTGGCGCTTGCACTGATTCTGGCGTTCCCGGTTTCTGCATCTGCCGAGGAAACGACCGAGGCGCGCGTCCCTGTAACGCTCACGGTGGTCAATACCGTCGCCCCCATCTCGTGCACTGTTCCGGCCTGCTTGCCTGTTTCGCTCGTGGACGGCTACGTGGTCTGTGCCAACAACGCTGCCATCACGAACACTGGCAAAGTTGGATCGATCAAAGTAACAAAGATAGACGTGCAGGCTGGTACGTTCGGGATCGGCAACTTTGACGAGTTTACAGCCGGGAGCAACAGCATTGCCTTGTCCATCAACGGCTGCGGCACAAAAGCGGCGGGCGCTCTGATTTTGAACAGCGACGCTTTCCCGAATATCGTGGCTGGCGTATCGCTGCCAATCCGCTACCGTGCAAAGGTCTCGGCAAGCGAGGCTGTGACGAATGCAATTGCAGCAACCGTGATTTTCACAATTGCCGCTGTGCAGGATTAAGGAGGGTGAAACATGAAAACATTGAAAAAACTGCTTGCAGTCGTACTCGCCCTCTGTATCCTATTTTCGCTGAGTCTGTCTGCGTTTGCGGCGGAGGAAAGCACGTCCGGCTATCTCGCGTGGGAGCTGGATGAAAGCGGCACGCTCCATATTTCCGGCCGCGGCAAGCTTGCACCCTTCACCTCTGCGGATGACCAGCCGTGGGCGTCACTGCGGGAAGAAATTGTTGCAGTCCGGCTCGACCCCGGCGCATACATGATCATTCCCGATGCTGCCTACTGGTTCTCTGGCTGCGTCAATCTGGAGTTTTGCGAGCTGCCGTCGTTCACAGACTTTGGCACAGATGCGTTCAAGGACTGCAGTAGCCTCGAAATTCTCATGCTCTACTACCATGACGAGGCGTTCCGCATTGCAGATTCAGCCTTCGCAGGCGTAGATGCT
>JBJEYK010000281.1:0-3652 GCA_051886775.1 Candidatus Ventricola sp.
GCTTCCTTCACGGAAGCATTTGCCATATCCAAAATGCGCTTGGTCTTGCCGGAACCCTTCTTGCCAAAGATGATCTGGATCACGGTCAATCCCTCCCTTTCAGTTTTTCTTGTGGGTACATTATAGCTTAAATGCGCACCCCTGACTAGTCCCATTTTCGATTTTATTTCAAAATCGCCTGTGCGCGCACAGCGGTTTTCGCGCGATTTTTATAGGATGCCTTGCATTTTCAGCCCGGGCATGCTATAAATAAGCTGTAACATTTTCCCTGCCAAAATGCGGACGGCGCTGCCGCCTTGCATGGAAAGGAGCACCCTCCATGAAACGTATCCTGTGCCTGCTCGCGCTGCTTGGGCTGCTGCTCGTCTCGGGCGCAGCGCTGGCCGACAGCGCCGTCCCCTGCTTCTGGCAGCTGGAGGCGGTGGAGACGGCCTCCAGCGCTTCCGATCGCTACGGTCCCGCCGCCGCCAGCAGCGATATCGCCCCCCTCTCCGGGCTGGACGCTGCGGCCATGACGCAGGCCGTGCGCGGCGTGCGCTCGCTGTCGCTGGACGTGACGCGCGCATCGAACGGGGCGCAGGCGCACGCGGACTATACCCTCAGCGGCGTCCCTGCGCTGGTGCCCGGCTGCGCGTATGCCCGGCTCACCCTCACAGCCGCCACTGACTGCCAGGAGCAATCCTTCTATCTGTACTCCGCGCTCTATGTCGGCAACAAGCATGCCCTGCGCGTGCGCGGCAACGGCGCGTGGGTGCACCGCGTGTTCTTCCCGCGCAAGGCCGTGCCAGGCGCTGAACGGCGCATTCGCCTCATTTCGCGCGAGATGAACAACCTGGCGCGCACCGAGGTCACCTATGTCTACCGCGCCCATCCGGGCGTGATGGTCATCGCGCCCGACGGCGATGTCGTGCTCTATGACCTGGACGGCAACGAGATTGGCCGCGTCGCACAGACGGTGGAGGACATTCTGCCCGTCTACGCGCAGGATCTGCCCGGCCAGGCCGACAGCGCCACCCTCTTTGCTGCCGAGCGCCAGGGCGACGGCTCCCTGATCGTCACCTTCGATCCCAACAGCGGCCTCACCGAGGAGGAGCTCATCCGTCTGCTGCGCGCCGCCTCCGCTTCTGCCCAGACGCCCGACGCCGCCACCGGCGCGACGGCTGTCTCCCCGCTGCGCGCGGATGACAGCAGCGCCACGCTCTATCTGGCCCCCGGCGCCGAGCTGTCCGACGACGTCCTGCGCACGCTCCTTCGCGCCGCTGCCGGCAGCGCGGACGTGACCGCCCTGCAGGACGCCGTGAACTCCGGCGACGCGGCGCTGATCGCCGTCGCCACACCCACGCCCGCCCCGCTCACCCTGGCCGACGTGCAGGCGATGCTGGCCAACCCGCAGACCGCCGCGCCCGACGCGCAGGGTTCCTCCGATCAGGGTTCCTTCGTGCTGGGCGCCTCCGCGCAGGGTGAGGCCGCGCAGGCCCTGGTGCTCTACGACGCATCCGGTGTGCAGGCCATCGCCCTCGCCCCGGGCGCAAAGGTGACCGGCGCACAGCTGCTGGAGCTGATCGACAAGATCAACCAGGCCGGCACGCTCAGCGAGCGCTTTGCCGAGACCTTCGGCGAGGACGCCGCCGTGCCCGGCGTAATCAAGGCCGAGGACATGCTGGAAATCGTCCCGACGAGCGACACGGCCGCCGGTCTCTCCGCCGCTGCTGTGGGCAGCAGCACGCTGCTGCGCGTCTCGCCCGGCAGCATCGAGGCGCTGATGACCCAGCTCGACAGCGCGCTGATCGAGCTGAGCGCGACGCCGACGCCCACCCCGACCCCGACGCCCACTCCGACGCCTACTCCGACGCCGACCCCGACGCCGACGCCCACCCCGACGCCGACGCCCACTCCGACACCGACGCCGACGCCTACTCCGACACCGACGCCCACTCCGACCCCGACGCCTACTCCGACACCGACGCCCACTCCGACCCCGACGCCGACGCCTACTCCGACGCCGACGCCTACTCCGACACCGACGCCCACTCCGACCCCGACGCCTACTCCGACCGTCGAGCCGACCGCGGAACCCACCGCTGAGCCGACCGTCGAGCCGACGGAGGATCCGGCTGTCGCAGCAATCGCGCTGGCCAGCCCGGAGGCCGTGGAGGTGGATGCCCTCCCGGCGGAATCCACCGATGCCCCGGCAGCGGAACCCACTGCCGAGCCGACTGCCGAGCCGACCGCGGAGCCGACTGCGGAACCGACCTCGGAGCCGACCGCAGAACCCACTGCCGAGCCGTCCGCCGCTCCCACCAAGGGGCCGGGCATCCAGTTCGGCCAGCACGGGCTGTCGCTGTGGATCTGGCTGCTGATCCTGCTGCTGATTGTGATCGCTGTGGTCGTCATTGTACGCCTGGCGTGCCGGAAGAAGAACGATTAATGCCTATAAAGCTGAGGGCGGATACGCTGGTATCCGCCCTCCGTTTTATCCGCGCCCGCATCAAAAACAGCCCGCCCACATACGCTGAATCGATTGGCCTTGAGCCAGAAATCTGGGAGGGATGTCGTTGAGCACTGCCAGAACCCTGTTCCCGGGCGCTATGGGCCCCGAGGGCTTTATCTCCTGCTTCGATCACCTGATGCCGGAGGCCGCGCTGCGGCGCAAGCTCGTCCTCAAGGGCGGCCCCGGCGTAGGCAAATCGACGTTCATGCGGCGCGTGCACGCCGCGCTGTGCGGCGGCGGCGAGGCGTCCACGCTGTACTTCTGCTCCGGCGACCCGGACAGCCTGGATGCCGTTGCCATCCCGCACGCCGGTCTGCTGATCCTGGACGGCACGGCCCCGCACGTCGTCGACCCGCAGATTCCCGGCGCGCGCGACAGCATCATCAATCTGGGCGAATGTCTGGATGAACCGGCCATGCGCGTGCGCCTGCCGCACATCCGCGCCTGCATGGCGGATCACGCCGCCTGCACACGCCGGGCTGTCGCCGCCCTGCGCGCCGCCTGGCCGCTGCGCCAGGAGAGCGCCTCGCTGGCCGAATCGCTGGCGGACAGCCAGCGGCTTGCGCGCATCACCCGCGCGCTCATCGCCGCCGTCCTCACAGGCGAGGGAGCGCCGGACGACACGCCCGGCATCCGCCCGGTCATCGCCGATGCGATCACCCCCAAGGGCGAGCTGAGCCTGATCCCCGAAAACGCGCAGCCGCGTGTCATCCGCCTGACGGCCCACTTTGCCATGGATCTGACCGGCGTGCTGCGCTCGCTCAGCGCCGCCGTGCGCGCGGCGGGCTACGGGGTGGAGGAATACCTGTCGCCCGCCTCGCCTGGGGGCCTGCTGCACCTGGGCATCCCCGCGCTCTCCACCCTGGTGACGACCAGCGATCTGCTCCCCTCCGAGCAGACATTCGACTTCGCCTGCTGCCTGCCCGCCGGCAGCCTGCTTCGCCACGAGTGCGCGCTGGAGCAGAGCCGCGTCGGCATCCGGCTGCACATGCAGAAGGCCGTCTCCGCGCTTGCGCAGGCCAAGCAGCTGCACGACGAGCTGGAGACGTTCTATGTGCCGAACATGGACTTCGAGGGCTGGCAGCAGACGCTGGACGAAACGCTGGAATCGCTCAAATGATGCGCAAAGACCCCGGGGGCGTAGTTGCTCCCAGGGTCTTT
>JBJEYK010000282.1:0-3632 GCA_051886775.1 Candidatus Ventricola sp.
GCCTGGCCGCGCCAGATGTTGACGCAGCAGGCGACGATCTGGATGGCGACGTAGTTCATCATCAAGGTGAACAGCGTTTCGTTGGTGCCGAACTTGGCCTTGAACAGCGCCGGGATAAAGCCCCAGATGGCGCCGGCCAGGATGCTGGCAGCCAGCATGCCGCTGTACAGCGCGAAGCTGGGGATTTTGCCGCCGTAATAGACCATCATGGCGGCGGTGGCCAGCGCGCCCATGAGCACCTGACCCTCCGCGCCGATATTCCAGAAGCGCATCTTGAACGCGGGCGCCAGTGCGATGCCGATCAGCAGCAGCGAAGCCCAGTCGCGCAGCGCCCAGGAAAAGCGCATCGCGGTGGAGAACGTACCGCGGAACATGGTGGTGTAGACGGCCAGAGGATTCAGGCCGGTGATGAAGAAGATGAACAGCGCGTCCGCAACCAGCGCCATCAGCACGGCGATCAGGCGCACCATGATCTTCAGCTTCCAGGAGGATTCGCCGCGCTTGACAATGCGAAACAGCGGCTCGTGAGCAGCGTGCATCAGGCGACACCTCCTTCGCTATGATTGTCCTTCAGGCGGGTCATCAGCAGGCCCACCTCTTCCTTGGTCGTGCGGCGTCCCTCGACGATGCCGTTGTTCTTGCCGCCGCACAGCACCAGGATGCGGTCGCACAGGTCGAGCAGCACGTCCAGATCCTCGCCGACATAGATGATGGCGACGCCCTGCTTTTTCTGCTCGTTGAGCAGATGATAGATCGTGTAGCTGGTATTGATGTCCAGGCCGCGCACCGCATAGGCCGTCATCAGCACGGACGGGCTTGCTGCGATCTCGCGACCGACGAGCACCTTCTGCACGTTGCCGCCGGACAGGCGGGAGACGGGCGTGCTGATCGACGGCGTGACCACGCCCAGCGCGTCCTTGATCTGCTCGGCCAGATGGCGCGGCGCACGGCGGTTGGCGATGGGGGAATGCCCCTCGCCGTAGCTCTTGAGCATCATGTTGTCCACCATGCCCATCGAGCCGACCAGACCCATGCCCAGGCGATCCTCTGGCACGAACGACAGATGCACGCCCATGTTGCGGATGTCGCGGGGCGTCTTGCCGATGAGCTGCTCGGCGGTGGAGTCGCGGTCGTCGTCGGGGTAGTAGACGATGCTGGAATCCTTCTCCGGGATTTGCAGGCCGGCGATGGCCTCGAGCAGCTCCTTCTGGCCGTTGCCGGAGATACCGGCGATACCCAGGATCTCGCCGCTGAAGACCTCAAAGGAAACCTGATCAAGCACCCTGATGCCCTCGGCGTTGGTTACGGTGAGGTTGTGCACATTGAGGCGCAGATGCGGATTGACCGGCTCCGGGCGCTCGATGTTCAGCTCCACCTTTTTGCCGACCATCAGCTCGGTGAGGGAGGCCTCCGTTGCGGAGGCGGTCTCGACCGTGCCGGCGTATTCGCCCTTGCGCAGGATGGCGACGCGGTCGGAGATGGCCAGTACCTCATGCAGCTTGTGCGTGATGATGATGATGGACTTGCCGTCTTCCTTCATGCTGCGCAGGACGGCAAAGAGCCTGTCGGTCTCCTGCGGGGTGAGCACAGCGGTCGGCTCATCCAGAATCAGCAGCTGCGCGCCGTGGTAGAGCATCTTGATGATCTCCAGCGTCTGCTTCTGGCTGACGCTCATCTCGTAGACCTTCTGATCCAGGTCGATCTCGAAATGATAGCGGTCGCAGATCTGCTGCGCCTTGGCCTTGATGGCCTTGAGATCGTACTTCTCATGCTTGTCGAGCACGAGCGCGATGTTCTCTGCGGCGGTAAAGACGTCGATCAGCTTGAAGTGCTGATGCACCATGCCGATGCCGTGCGCATACGCGTCCTTCGGGCTGCGGATTTCGACCGGCTTGCCATCCACGATGATCTGGCCCCCGTCGGGATAATAGATGCCGGAGATCATGTTCATCAGCGTGGTCTTGCCGCTGCCGTTTTCGCCCAGCAGGGAGAGGATTTCGCCGCGTCGGACGTTCATGGAGATGTCGTGATTGGCCACGACGCTGCCGAAGGTCTTGGTGATGTGATGCAGTTCAAGGGCGTATTCCATGCGGTGCTGCTCACTCCTTTGATGATGGTGGGAGGCCCGGAAAACAGGGAAAAGGGAAGCGGCAGAACGGCTTCCCTTTTCCCGTGCGAATCCCAGGGGATCGCGCTTTGATGAATCCAGATTACTTGATCTCGGTGATGCCGTCGATGCGCAGGGCGAAGTACGGCGCGCTGCGGAAGGAGGACTCCTCAAAGGCGCCATCCACGATCGCCTCGTAGGTCTGGCCCTCATAGGCGACGGTCATGGTGGCCCAGTCCATGATGGTCATGTCGACCGGGGCGGAGGCAAGGGTCTCGCCGCCCACGGTGAAGGTAGAGGCGTCGAAGACCTTCAGGCTTCCGTCCTTGATCGCGGCGATGACCTCGGCGACCTTCTCGGCGGTGCCGGCAGCGCAGGAGCTGCCCAGCTCGGTGATGGCGACGGCGTCGGCCTCAAAGCCCTCGGCCCAGTCGGAGGCGATCTCCTCGCCATTCTGCATCTTGGTGAACAGCTCGGTGTAGAAGACGGCCCACTCGTTGGTCGGGGAGGTGAGGGAAGCGGTCGGCGCGGTCGGGAGCATGTCGATGTTGTAGCCCACGGAGTAGCACACGTTGCCGGCATCCAGCAGCTTCTGGGTGGCGGCGGGGGCGCCGGTGGAATCGGCGTGCTGGCCGATGATCACGCAGCCCTTGGCGATGAGCGCCTCGGCAGCGGCGGCCTCTTTGTCGATATCGAACCAGGAGTTGGTGTAGTTGACCTCCATCGCGACGTTCGGCACGATGCTGCGCAGGCCGAGGAAGAAGGCGGTGTAGCCGGAGACGACCTCGGCGTAGTCAAACGCGCCGACGTAGCCGATCTTCACATTGCCGTCCGCATCGAAGGAGTTGGGCTGCTTCTCCGGGGAGAGCACGCCGGTCTCAAGCAGCTCGGCCAGCTTCATGCCGGCCACGACGCCGGACACATAGCGCGCCTCGTAGATCTTGGTGAAGGCATTCTTGAAGTTGTCCAGGCCGGTCAGCGCGGCGAAATCGCCCGTCATCGCCACGAAGGTGACATCCGGGTATTCCTCGGCGGCCAGCACCATGTAGGTCTGATGGCCATAGGAGTTGGAGATGATCAGGTTGCAGCCCTGGCCGATGCAGTCGAGCGCAGAGTCGTAGCAGGTCTGATCCTCGGGCACCTTGTACTTCCAGACGATCTGGCTGTCGGACAGGCCCAGGGCAGCGGCAGCCGCCTTGATGCCGTTCATGTGCGCGAGGGTGTAGCCCTCGGTCTCGTCGCCGACGAGGATGACGCCGACCTTCAGGTCAGCGGCCAGCGCGGCGCAGGCAGCGAGGCACAGCACAGCAGCGAGCACCAGAGCGATAAGCTTCTTCATTCGATTTTCCTCCTATTGTGTAAACAGCAGTGAGTATAACGAAGACGAGGATTATCATACTCCAACCGGGCGGCATTGTAAAGCCCAAAAAGCGCTGTTTGCGGCAATTTGTCGAATAAAGAGAGAAAACGAATGGATAATGTTCGGTTTTTTGTGGAAATTATCGGATCGGAATGATCTCAAGCC
>JBJEYK010000283.1:0-3623 GCA_051886775.1 Candidatus Ventricola sp.
GTGTCTTCATGTTTTCTTCCTTCCTTTCTTCACACCATGATCCGCATGGCCATGGCTGCGTCCAGCGCAATCCGGCTCTCCTTGACGGAGAGAATCAGATTGCCGCCGATTTTGCTGACAACCCTGACCTGTGCGCCGACGACGAAGCCCAGCTCCGCCAGATGCTGCCGCACCTCGTCCCGACCTGTGATCCTTGCGATCACGCCCACATCGCCTGCATTCGCCATGCCCAGTGGCATCATCGCTTCTCCTCCTCTTTGGTTAGAATTTACTAACTAATCCTCAAAAGAATCGGTTAGATGTTTTATTCACCTAACCGATGAGCAGTATATCACCTCGACCGACAGTTGTCAACCATTTTTTGATGGATGGTTTCCGGATTTCGCGCGATTTCGCACTGCACTGCCGCCATTCTTTACAGAATCTTCACACCGCTGCGCACGGATTTATGCTATGATGGTTCAAAGAGGTGATCCTGTGACCAAGAAAACCCCCATCCGTACAGCCGCTGCCACACTCGCCAAGGCCCTTGATCCCCTGTCCCTGCTGATGCTGACGGCAGCCGGTATTGTCAACTCCTTTGGCGTGGTGCTGTTTCTTGCGCCTGTCGCGCTGTACGACAGCGGCCTGTCCGGCACGTCCATGCTCCTGTCGCAGCTGACGGGCATGCCGTTGTCCGTATTCCTGGTACTGCTGAATGTGCCGCTCTTTCTGTACGGCCTTCGGCGGCAGGGCCGCGTGTTCACAGCGCGCTCCATCTACGCCGTGCTGGTGTATTCGCTGGCCTCGCTGGCCTTTGCGGGGCTGACCGTGCCCGGCGCTTCGCCCATCGCCGGCAGCGACCTGCTGCTGTGCGCCATCTTCGGCGGCCTGATCTCCGGCGTCGGCTCCGGCATGACCATCCGAGCCGGCGGCGCAATTGACGGCATGGAGGTGCTGGCCGTGATCTTCGCGCGCAGCCTGAATCTGACCGTCGGCACATTCGTGATGATCTACAATACCCTGCTCTATGTCCTGGCCGGCATCGTCATGAACAGCTGGGTGCTGCCGCTGTATTCCATCGTCACCTATGCCGTGGGCATCAAGGCGGTGGACTTCATCGTCGAGGGCCTGGACAAGACCAAGGCTGCAATGATCGTGACCGACAAGCCCCAGGCGATCTGCCGCGAGCTGTCCGACGCCTTCAAGACCGGCATCACGCTCATGCAGGCGCACGGCTACTACTCCGGCGAATCCAAAACGATCATCTATTTCGTCGTCAACCGCTTCCAGATCGCCAGAATGCGCACCATCGTCCACGACATCGACGATCACGCGTTCATCTCGATCACGGAGGTGTCCGATTTGTTTGGAAAAAATGCGAAGTGAACGCGATGGATACAGCGGATCAAATCTCGCTGAATACAGCATGTTTGTTCTGTGCAGAATCGTCTTTGCAGACGATCTGACTCACAGCGGCGGAAAATGACCTCGGCATTACGCCGAGGTCATGCTGCGTTATTCGCTTCTCTCTACCCTTCTGAACGTCTTCTCGTACATCCCCATCGCCGAGGTTGCCGCGAAGATGGCGTTGAGCACGCACAGCAGAAACGTATTGAGCGTAAGTCCTGCCGTCATCGCATGTGCCGCCGTCAGGATCGCCAGCGCGATCAGATACGCCACCAGCGCCGTAGGCAGCTTCCACACCCGGTCCAGCGGGGCCTTGATAAACTGCACAATCAGCAGCGTCATCAGGCTGGAGCCGCCCACCGTGACCAGCGCATCCCAGGTCGCCGGGCCGCCCGCCGCCATGTCCCCCTCCGCCCGCGCCGCGCCCGGCAGCGCGAGCAGCACAGCCGCCGCAGCGGCACAAAGCTCTTTCTTCATCGAGCGCCTCCTCTCGCCGGAGAATGGGCCGTGCGCGGCAGCTTTGCATAATCCGCGCGCTTCCCCGCAATCCTATGCGCCGGAGGTGATTGTATGAGCCCGAAAGAGCTGCTCTACATCGAAGACGCCCTCGGCCATGAAAAGTTCCTGATCAGCCAGTGCAAGCAGGCTGCATCCGCGCTGACCGATCCCGAGCTGCGCGGCTACGTCACGCGCATGCAAAGCGCGCATCAGGAGCTTTTCAACCAGTTCTACCAGTTGGTATAAGGAGGCGTCGTATGAACGATCAGGCCATCATGGAGAATCTTTTGATGACCACAAAGGGCGTGTGCGACCTGTACATGCACGGCGCCGTGGAATCCTCCACGCAGAACGTCCATCAAGCGTTCGACGCCGCGCTGAGCGACAGCCTGTGCATGCAGGGCGATATCTACAAGCAGATGGAGGCCAAGGGCTGGTATCCCGCCCAGCAGGCCGATGCGCAGCAAATCGCGCAGGTGCGCCAAAAATTCGCTCAGGCCCAGTGAGGCCGTTTTCACAGCTCGCGTCAAATGAACAGACCCGCGGAAACAACCCCGCGGGCCTGTTTCTTTTGCGGCGCAATCAGGCCAGACTCCCGCATTCCCTCTCAGGGAACGCGGCGTCACAGGGATTGCCTGAGGTAATCTGCGGTGATGGTCTTCCCGTGCTCCGCCATGTCCCTAGGCGTACCCGTGAAGACGATCTCTCCGCCCGCCGTGCCGCCGTCGGGGCCGACATCGATCAGGTAGTCCGCCTGCTTCATGACATCCAGATTGTGCTCGATGACGATGACGGTATTGCCGCGATCCACCAGGCTGTCCAGCAGCTCCATGACCTTGCGCACATCCGAGGCATGCAGGCCGGTCGTCGGCTCGTCCAGCACATAGATGTTGCCCTGCCTGTACAGATCCTTGGCCAGCTTCACCCGCTGGCGCTCGCCGCCGGAGAGCGTGGACAGCGGCTGCCCCAGCGCCAGATAGGGCAAGCCCACCTCCAGCATCGCGCCCAGCGCCTTGCGCAGCTTTTTGTTGTCACTGAAGAATTCATAAGCTTCCCCGGCGGACATGTTCAGGATGTCCACGATGCTCTTGCCCCGATAGCGGTAGGACAGCGCCATGTCGCTGTATCGCTTGCCCTCGCAGGCCTCGCAAACGGTGGTGACCGGATCCATGAACACCAGCTCCGTGACGATCTGCCCCCTGCCGCCGCAGACGGGGCACGCCCCCTTGCTGTTGAAGGAGAACAGGGCCGCCTCCACGCCGTTTTCCGCCGCTATGACCCTGCGGATCTCGTCAAAGAAGCCCAGGAAGGTTGCAGGGGTGGAGCGCCCCGTCGCCGTCACCGGGGATTGATCCACCAGCACCACGCGATCGGCATACTGCCTGGCGAACACGTCGCGGATGAGGGAGCTTTTGCCGGATCCGGCCACGCCGGTGACCACTGTCAGCACGTTCAGGGGAATGTCCACCGACACATGCTTCAGGTTGTGCACGCAGGCGTCGCGCACGGGGAGAAATGCCCGCGGCTTGCGGGGCACAGCCTTCAGCGGAGTATTCTGCTTCAGCGCATTGCCGGTGCGGGTGCCGGAGCGCAGCAGCGCCTCATAGCTGCCCTGAAACAGGATCTCACCGCCGTCCCTGCCTGCCAGCGGCCCCACGTCGATGACCTCGTCGGCGATGGCGATCACGTCCTTGTCGTGCTCCACCACCAGCACGGTGTTGCCCTTGTCCCGCAGG